>NZ_JBEZJP010000133.1:0-18565 GCF_040653175.1 Actinomadura sp. NPDC048032 | reverse complement strand
GGCAGGGCTCGTTCTACTTCCACGTCGACGACCCGGCCCGGGCCCCGGAGGAGGCGCCGGAGCCGGAGACCGCGAAGGCCGTCGTCGGCGCGGGCGAGGCGCTGCCCCGCGCACCGCGCCCGCACCGCCGCAACACCGGGAACGCCCCGGCGACGCCCAGGAGACGCGGAGCGACCGGGCGCTGCCCGCCCCGCACCGGCCTCCCGCGCCGCCCGAGATCGAACGCCCCCACGCCGCGGCCGCACCGGCCATGTGGCCGGAGGCGCCCGGCGACGTCCGCGGCGGCGCCTCCTCGTCCGCCGGGCCTACGCGGGTCGAGCGATTGCCGGATCTGTCGGCACAGGGCGGCCCCTGGGAGGCCTCGCTCCCCGCTCCGGCGGCGCGGACGTCCGGCCAGTGGAGCGTGCCCTGGGACGGGACGGCATCGCCCGCGCAACCCGCACAGCCCTCACAGCCCTCGCAGCCCGTCCAACCGGCTCAACCGGCCCAACCGGCTCAGCCGCCGTACCCGGCCGCGCCCGCCGAGGCGGAGAAGCGCAAGGGCAAGCGGCGCTGGCTCGTCGTCGTCGCGGCCATGCTGGTCCTCGTGGCCGGGGTCGTGGCCGGGCAGCTGCTGCGGCCGCCGCCCGACCCGACGGTGCGGATGACCCTCGCGTCGAGCCACACCTTCCCCGGCCAGGCCCCGGCGCTGCCGTGGCCCGCGGTGGGCCAGGCGGTGCTCTACGTGGACGGGGTCGGGACGATGGGCTCGTCCGGCGGGGCGGTGCCGACGCCCACGGCGAGCGTCGCCAAGGTGATGACGGCCTACGTGTACCTGAACGACCACCCGCTGAAGTCCGGCGAGGCGGGGCCGGTGCTGACGGTGTCACCGCAGGCGGCGGCGCAGATCCCGGCGCGCAAGCGGCGCGGCGAGTCGCTGCTCGGAGTCACGGCGAACCAGCGGCTGACGCAGCGCAAGGCCCTGGAGGCCCTGCTCATCATCTCGGCGAACGACGTGGCGCACGAGCTGGCGCGCTGGGACTCCGGGAGCGACCAGGCGTTCGTGGCGAAGATGAACGCCGCGGCGAAGCGCCTCGGCATGACCGGCACGCGCTACACCGACCCGAGCGGCTACCACTCCGGCACCGTCAGCACGGCCGCCGACCAGGTGAGGCTGCTGCGGGCGGCGATGGAGATCCCGGCGTTCACCGAGATCGTGAACAACCGGATGTACGTGCCGGACGGCGGCGGCTCCCCGCGGCAGGGCGGCAACTTCATCCTGGGACGCAACGGCGTGGTCGGCGGCAAGACCGGGTACACGGACGCGGCGGGCGGCAACTACGTGTTCGCCGCGCGCCGGGACGTCGGCGGCACGCAGACCCTGATCGTGGGCGCGGTGATGGGGCAGCGCTCCCCCAGCGCGGCCGACGCCGTCAACACGGCGGAGGGCATCCTCGTCGCGGCCGAGCAGGCCATGGTCGCGGTGCCGCTGGCGCGCCCCGGGCAGAGGGTCGCCTGGCTGGAGGACGGCCTCGGCGGCCGCAAGGCGCTGACCGCCGCGTCGCCGGTGAACGTCGTCGGCTGGCCCGGCCTCACCGTGCCCGTCCGCTTCGACGGCGACCCGCCCGCCGAGCCCGCGCGCGGCACGAAGGCCGGTGTCGTCGAGGCGGGCGCCGCCCGGGTGCCGGTGGAGGTCGGCACGGGACGGCCCCCGTCCATCGTCAAGCGGCTGACGCGCCTCGGCTAGGCGCGTCGGGGGTCACGCGTACAGCGCCGACAGGAAGCGGATCAGCAGGGCCTCGCGGGTGGCGGGCGGCAGGGCGTCCAGGATGGCGTTGACCATGGCCATCTCGGGCTCCGCGCCGCCCGCGAGGTCGACGCCGACCGACGCGAGCAGCCCCGCGAATCCGGCGTCGTCGAGGCTGTCGAGGTCCAGGCCGGCGAGCGCGTCGACCAGGCCGGACGGGACGTCCGGCGGCCCGGCGTCGCGGGCGGCCTTCACCGCGTCGGCGAGCGCCGCGAGGAGCGCGTCGACGTCGCTGACGCCGGTGAGCGTGAAGTGCAGGTTCGGCGGGATGCCCTGGTAGGACAGCTGCGGCTGGAAGAACCAGCCGCGTGCGCGGGCCTCGTCGGCGACGACGAACACGTCCAGCGCCGGATCGGTCGAGGCCACGGCGACGAGGGGGGCGGCGGGCTCGCCGAGCACCCGCAGGCCCGGGATCCCGGCGACGCCCGCGGCCAGCCGCTCGGCCGCCGCCATCGCGGACGCGGCGAGGTCGCGGTAGCCGCGGGCGCCGACCGCCATGAGGGTCGCCCACGCCGCGCCCAGCGGCCCGGCGCTCTTGCTGCTCTGCACGCCCGCGTTGATGACGGTGTAGCCGGGCCATTCCGCGGACGCGAAGTAGGCGCGGCGGCGGAGCGACTCGTCCGCGAACAGCACGACCGATGCCCCCTTGGGCGAGTAGCCGTACTTGTGCAGGTCGCAGGACAGGGACGTCACGCCCGGCACGGACAGGTCGAACGGCGGGACGTCCCGTCCGGCGTCGCGCAGCCAGGGCAGCACCCAGCCGCCGACGCAGGCGTCCACGTGGCACGGCACCCCGGCGGACGCCGCGATGGAGGCGATCTCCGGAACGGGGTCCATGACGCCCTGCGGATAGGACGGCGCCGACGCGACGACCAGCACCGTGCGGGGCGTGAGCGCGGCGGCGGTCGCGGCCGGGTCGGCGCGGAACGCGTCGTCGACGGGAACGTGCACGACCTCAAGGCCGAGATAGTGCGCGGCCTTGTGGAACGCGGGGTGCGCGGTCGTCGGCAGGACGATCTGCGGCGTTCCCTCCACCGGCCGGGCGTCCCGCGCCGCCTTCACCGCCAGCATGATCGACTCGGTGCCGCCGCTGGTGAAGACGCCGGTGCCGCCGCCCAGCTTGTCCGCGACGCAGCCGGCGATCTGTCGTTCGAGCGCGACGATGCTCGGGAACGCCGTCGGGTCCAGGCAGTTGACCTCCAGCATCTCCTGGTAGGCGGTGGCGGCGAGGTCGTGCACGGCCTCCCGCCCGGTGTCGTAGACGTAGGCGGTGACCTGGCCGCCGCGCACGGGCAGGTCGGCGCTCCGCAGCCCGGCGAGTTCGTCGAGCAGTTCGGCGCCGGGGCGCCCGGCTTCGGGAAGGCGTTCAGACGGCATGTTCCGGTGTTCCCTCGATCGGGCGGTGGACGGCGGCCTGCCGGCGGTAGGCCAGCAGGAGGGGGACGCTGAGCAGCAGCAGAGCGGCCGGGACGAGCGTGAACCCGGCGGTCAGCCCGGTGAGGGCCGACTCCGGCTGGACGACGGGGGTGTCGAGGTCGGAGGACTGGAACGACGAGGCGGCCAGGATCAGCGCGAACACGCCGGGCCCGAGGGCGAGCGCGCCCGTCTCCGCCGCCGTCCACAGCCCGGTGAAGGCGCCGGACTGCGCGTGGCCCGTCCGCCCGGCGTCGGCGTGGACGGTCTCGGGCATCAGCGACAGGGGAAGCAGCTGCACGGCCGCGTAGCAGACGCCGACCAGGGCGCTGAGGGCCAGGACCCCGGCGGTGGAGGTGATGAGCGGGTAGGCGGCGACGCCGGTCGCGGCGAACACCACCAGCGCCGCCGCGTAGCAGCCGACCTCCCCGTACCGGCGCGCCAGCCACCGCCACAGCGGGACCGCGAACGCGCTCGGCGCGACCATGCAGACGAACATCGCCGAGGTGAGCCCGTAGTCGTCCAGCCGGTACGTCGCGACGTACGGCGCGCCCGCCAGCATGATCGCGACGGCGAGGGTGTTCCCGACGTGCGCGCCGAGCAGCAGGAAGAACGGGCGGTTGCCGCGCGCGGTGCGCAGCGCGGCGGCGAGGCCGAGCGGGTGCGGCCCCGGGCGGGACGGGATCCAGCGGGTGGCCAGCGTGCTCGCCACCATCGCCGCGCCCATGACGAGCCCGATCACGGCCCCCATCAGGGCGTATCCCGCGCGCCCTCCCCCGGCGGCGCCGGTCAGGACGGGCGCGAGCCCGCCCGCGACCAGGATGCCGACCGTCAGGCAGACGACCCGCCACGCCATCGCCCGGCCCCGCTCGGACGGCTCAGCGGAGATCTCCGCGGGCAGCGCCACGTACGGCACCTGGAAACACGCGAACGCACTGGCGGCCAGCAGGAACATGAGTGCGGCCCAGCCGGCCGCGAACCCGGGCGAGTCGACCGGCACGGCGAACATCGCGGCGAACAGGACCGGCAGGGTCAGCGCGCCCAGCAGCAGGAATCGGGTGCGGCGGCCCGTCCGGACGGCCTCGCGGTCGCTGGCGGCGCCGACGACCGGGTTGAGGAGCACGTCCCAGGCTTTCGGGACCACGAGGACGGCCCCGGCGATCGCGGCGGACACGCCGAGGACGTCGGTGAGGTAGTACAGGAGCAGGAGGCCGGGGACCGAGGAGAACACGCCGGTGCCGATCGAGCCGACGCCGTAGCCGAGGAGCCGCCCCCGGGGCAGCGCACCGCTCATCCGGGGCTGCCGGCGGGCGGGCTGATCGCCGCGGCGACCGTCCGGCGCATGTGGGCGCGGAACCGGGCGACCGCCTCCGGGTCGTCCAGTTTCCGGCGTTTCCCCTGCTGGTCGAGGAGGCCGCCGGAGCCGAACCCGTGCGTGCACCAGACGACCGTCCACACGAGGAAGTCGAGGTCGACCTCCTCGCCGACGACCCCGCGGACGGCCCCGCTGACGATCTCCATCAGCGGCCGGACGTAGTCGTCGTCGAGATGCGCGACGTCGGCGGCGTCCGACAGCCAGCGGTGCATCCACAGCGCGGGGATCTCGGGCCGCGCCATGCAGAGTTCGACGTACCGGTCGACGAGGGTGAGGACGCCCTCCAGGTCCGGGGTCATCTCGGCGAGGGCCTCCTCCAGCACCTCCCGCTCGGCCCGGTGGGCGCGCTCCATGACGATGAGGTACAGGTCGCGCTTCCCGCCGACGTGGTAGGCCACGGTCGCGACGTTCAGCCCGGCGGCCTCGGCGATCATCCGGGTGGACGTGCCGTCGTAGCCGAGTGCCGCGAACAGCCGGGTGGCGGCCTCGATGATCCGGTCTCGTCCGGAGTCGGTGCTGCTCATCCGCCCAAGCTAGGCGCTCCGACCGTCCCGGTCAATCGTTTGATTGAGCCGCCGCCGGGGGCCCGGAGAGCCGGACGGTCAGCACCATCTCCAGTTCCAGCCGCAGCTCCGGCTCGTACATCCGCTCGCCGAACAGCTCCTCCAGCTGGTGCAGCCGGTACCGGACGGTCTGCGGGTGGACGTGCAGCCGGTTCGCGACCTCGGTGGCGTTGAACCCGTTCTGCAGGCAGGCCAGCAGCGTGCGCATGAGCCGCTCGCGGTGCCGGGGCCGGACCTCCTTCAGCGGCGCGAGCCGCAGCTCGGCGACGGCGCGGACCAGCTCCTCGTCCTTGAAGACGACGAGCGCCGGCATGTGCTCGGCGCAGCGGATCAGCCGGTCGGACGGCAGCACGCCGCGGCGCGCGAGCGGCAGCGCCTCCCGGGCCCAGCGCAGCGACCTGGCCGCGTCCTCGGTGCGGACGGTCGGGCCGAGCGCGGCGACCCAGTCGCGCAGCGCCGACTCCAGCATCCGGCCGCGCCCCGGGCCCTCCGGGTCGGGCACGAGGAGGCAGGGTTCCCGGCGGTCGACGTCGGCGAGCACGTCGGGCGGCAGGGACGGGTGCGAGAAGGGCCGCCGCCCCCGCTCGTACAGGACGACGGCGGCGACGGTGCGCGGGACGCGCCACTGGGCGAGGCGGGCCAGGTCGGCGACGGCCTGCGGGGCGGCGGGCGGCTCGGCGAGCAGCAGGTCGAGCAGCCGGCGGCGGCGGTGCTCCAGCTCGCCGGCCTCCTGCTCGCGGGCCTTGGTGTAGCCCTCGGTGGCGGCGCGGGCGATCTCGTCCAGGAAGGCGAAGATCGCCTCGGCGATGCCGGCGAGGGTGCGGCGGGAGATGTCGTACCGCTCGGACTCGGCGGCGAGCCTTCGCCAGGCGACGCGGGCGCCGAGCCGCAGCGAGGTCTGCAGGATGTCCAGGTTGCGGCCCTCGCGCGCCTCCGCCCAGCCGATCTCCCGGTAGACGGCGGCGACCGGCTCCCAGGAGCTCTCCGGGTCCATGATGAGGTCGACGAACTGGCGCAGCGCGCCCTCGACGGCCAGCCGGACGAGGCGCGCGTACTCCTCGTCCTGCGGGCGGGAGTACTCGGGGATCCCGGCGAGGATCTCCTCGATCATCTCCTCGGCGAGGGCGTCCAGATGGGGCCGGAACACGGTGGACAGCTCGCGGGGGACGCCGGCCCAGGGCTCCAGCGGCGAGCGCTGATCGAGGCTCGTGGTCACCGTTTCGCACCTCCCGCTCCGGAAGCTACCGACGCCCGGCCCGGGAGGCTGCACGACGCGGCGCGCATTGCGCCGCGTCACTTGTCAGCGGACTGACAAACCCTCCGCGTCCCGCCGGAGCGCCGTGCGGAACGAGCCTCACGCACGGCGGGGGCTCGGGGCGGCGAACACGGCCGCGGCGCCGAGGGCGAGGTAGATCAGCCCTGTCGCGTACCGCTGCCGGCGCCGGAACGCGGGGCGGGCCCGCAGCCACGTCCCGATCGAGCCGGCGGCGACCGCGTACACGATGTCGGCGGCCAGCCCGATCAGCGCGGTCGCGGCCCCCATCACCGCGATCTGCAGCGGCACCGCGCCCGCGTCCTGGTCGACGAACTGGGGCAGGAACGCGAGGAAGAACAGCACGACCTTCGGGTTGAGGACGTTGACGAGCACGCCGTCCAGGTAGACGCGGTGAAGCGGCCGCGGTTCGAGGTCGGGCTCGCCGGCGTCGTCGCGGCCGCGCAGCGCCCGGTACGCGAGGTAGACGAGGTAGGCGGCACCCGCGTAGCGAAGGAACCCGAACGCCGTCGCGGACGCGGCGACGATCGCGGACAGCCCGCCCGCCGCCGCGGCGATGTGGACCAGCGTGCCGGTCTCGACCCCGAGCGCGGACGCGATCCCGGCGCGGCGGCCCTCCCCGACGCTGCGCGCGGTGATGTAGAGGTGGTTCGGACCCGGGATGGCGACGAGCGTCAGGGCGGCCAGCAGGAACAGCAGCGGGTTGGTCATGGAGGCACGCTAGGACCGGATTGGTCCGTCCTCCAGGTCCAATCTCCGTCGGGCATCGTGGACCAGATCAGCTCGGGGCGGGCGCGGCGAACGCGCCGGCCAGCACGAGCCGCCCGGCGGTGCGGACCATCGCGGCGACCTCCTCGGCCGGCTGCCGCAGCGACGCCAGGCTGATCAGCGCGGCGAGCAGGATGTGCCCGAGGACGATCTCGACGTCGTCCCGCTCGGGCACCGGGTCGCCGATCGCCGTCGAGAGCCGGTCGCGCAGGAACAGGAACAGCACGGTGCGGTCGTCGTCGACGCTGGAGTCGTCCGAGGTCACGGCCTGGATGATCGCCGACGTCAGGGTCGGCTCCGCCGCCGCGACGTACACGATGCGCTCCAGCAGCGCGGTGAGGCGCTCCTGCGGGGTGTCGCCGACGGCGAGCGCGTCGACGTCGTCGGTGACGCGGTGCGCCCACGTCGCCGCCACCTCGGTGAGCAGGTGGTCCTTGGTGGCGAAGTACCGGTAGACGGTCGCGCGGGCGACCCCGGCGCGGTCGGCCACGTCGTGCATGGTGACGGCCGGGTAGCCGCCCTCCAGCGCGAGCTCGCGGGCCGAGTCGATCAGGCGCTCGCGCCGCGCCTGCTGGTCCTTGCTCAGCGTCCGCGTGACGGTGAACCGCGCCTCGCCGCTCAAATCGTCCTGCCTCTCCGCCTGGCCCGCCTCGCCGTGACCGTTCCCCATTCTTCCGTACATCGCCCCCTAACGCGCCAATCCCGGGCGTATGCCCCTTTACCGACAGCGCGTCCCGGTTCACGATAGACCTACCGCTTGCTTGGGTGAGACGCTAGTCTCGACTCACGTCTCTCCCCTCCCGCCCCCGAGGAGCGAGCCCATGGACATCGACCTTCTCGACGGCGAGATGTACGCCACCGACCCCTGGTCCGTCTACGCGAGGCTCCGCGCCGAGGCGCCCGTCTACCACGACGCGGAGAACGGGCTGTGGGGCGTCGCGCGGCACGCCGACGTGTTCGCGGTCGAGCGGAACCCCAAGGTGTGGACGAACTCCGGCGGGTACCGCCCGCAACTGCCGGCCGACCCCTCGATGATCGGGCAGGACGACCCCGTGCACGCGCACCGGCGCCGCATGGTCTACCAGCGCTTCACCCCGCGCGGCGTCTCCCGCTACGCCGACCGCATCCGGTCGGCCGCCGTCGACTCCATCACCGCGGCCCTTGAAGCGGGGACCGTGGACGCCGTCCCGGCGCTGGCCGCTCCCCTGCCCGCCCGCGTCATCGGCTGGCTCCTCGGCTTCCCCGAGGACATGTGGCCGCGCCTCGTCCACTGGTCGGCGACGGCCGTGTACGCGGGCGGCGGCCTGCGCTACATCACCGACGACGCGACGATCGCCGCCGGGGAGTACGCCCTCGCGGTGCTGGAGATGGCGAAGGACCGCCGCGCCCGCCCGACCGACGACCTGCTGTCGATCTGGTCGAACGCGGGCCCGGACCAGCCCGCCTACGACGACGAGCACCTCGCGCACGAGGCCCTGCTCCTCCTCGTCGGCGGCGCGGAGACGACCCGCACGGTCATCGCGACCGCCCTGGACGCCCTCATCCGGAATCCGGCGCAATGGCGGAAACTGCGCGACGACCCGTCCCTCATCCCGGACGCCGTCGAGGAGTTCGTCCGCTGGACCACCCCGATCCTCAACATGTGCCGCGTCGCCGCCGCCGACGCAGAGATAGCGGGCGTGCGGATCCCGGCGGGCGGCCAGATCCTCCTGATGTACGGCTCCGCCAACCGCGACGAGTCGGTGTTCGAAGCCCCGGACGTCTTCGACGTGACCCGCCGCCCGGGCGACCACATAGCCTTCGGCCTGGGCCCCCACTTCTGCCTGGGCGCCTCCCTGGCCCGCTTGGAACTCCAGATCTTCTTCGAAGAGTTCGTAGCCCGCGTGGACACGGCGGAATGGGCCGACGACGAGGGCCCGCGAATCCTCCGCAACGCCTTCGTCAGAGGCGTCACCGAATTCCCGGTGACCCTGACGCCCCGCTGACCGGCTACGCGAAGGGAACCGGGGCGGGCCGCCGCGGGACCGGGCACTCGTGACGCCGGTCGAGCCTCGCCGGGGACGGGGGCTATTGGCCGGTTCGCCGGAGCGCTTTGCCGAGGACAGCGCGGATGTGGTCCGGATCGGCCTCGGCGTCGTTGAGGAGGAGGGACGCGCACAGGCCGTCGGACACGGCGACGAAGGCTTCGACCGCGTCCGGGTCGTCCGTTCGCGCTCGGGCGAGTTCCGCGACGTTGTCGCGCCAGCGTCGCGCCACCGGCCGCAGGGCGGGGCGGCGGGCCGCCAGGGTCGACAGTTCCCGTTCGGCGAGGGCGCGCTCCCGGCCCGGACCCGCGGATTCGGCGATGAGCCGCGCGAGGCCGTCGAGCGGGTCGTCCTCGGACTCGATGAGCCGGCGGATGCGCTCGGTGTACTCCTCCGTGACGCTGCTCAGGGCCGCGATCAGGAGGTCGTCCAGGGTCGCGAAGTAGTAGAGGGTGAGGCTCGTGGTGATCCCCGCCTCCTTCGCGACGCTGCGGTGGGTGACACCGGCGGCACCGTCGCGGAGGACGACCGCCAGGGTCGCCTCGATGATCTGGGCCCTGCGGCGTTCACCGCGCGCTCTCCGCCCGTCAACGGTGCCGTGCTCAGCCGCCATCCTCGCGCTCACCCGTCGTCGCCGCTCATGCTCGTCGAGGCTATCGGCTCCGCCTCACGATCAGCGGCGCCGAGGGGCCGCAGGTGGCGCAGTGCCGTGAAGCAGACCAGCGAAGCGGCCGCCACGGCGATGCCCGCCACCGCGGCGGCGGTGTTGAGTCCGCTGGTGAACGCGGTTCTCGCGTCGTCGAAGGCCGCGGGCGGCAGCCGGTCCGCGACGGACGAGGCTCCAGAAAGGCTGTCTCGGTAGGTGTCGGCGTCGGACGGCGTCAGCCCGGAGGGCGCCTCGACTCCGCTCCGGTACAGCACGGTGGTGAGGCTTCCCAGGAGCGCGACTCCCACCGCGACGCCGAGTTCCTGAACGGTCTCGGAGAGCGCGGCCGCTGATCCGGACTTCTCCGCCGGCGCCGCGCCCACGACGATGTCGGTACCGAGCGCGGCGATGACGCCGAGTCCGAGGTACACGAACGCGAATCCGGCGATCACACTCGGCCTGCTGCCGGTCCCGGCGAAGGCGAGCAGCACGTATCCGGACAGCGACAGGGCCAGCGCGGCCGCCATGACGACGCCGGGTGACATCCGGCCCGCCACGAGCGGGGCACCGAGGGCGCCGACGAGCATCGCCAGCGCGGGCGGCCCCATCCACAGCCCCGCCGCCATCGGGGAGAGGCCCTCGACGAACTGCAGGTACTGGGTGACCAGGAACATCACTCCGCCGAAACCGACCAGACCGACCAGCAGGACGGCCAGCGCCGCGCGGAAGGCCCGGCCGGTGAAGAGCTTCATGTCCAGCAGCGGCTCACTCAGGCGCAACTGGCGGCGGACGAACGCGACCGCGGCGCCCCCGCCGACGAGAACGGCGGCCGATGCCCGGGCGTCGAGGCCGTGGACCGCCGCGTGCTTGAGCGCGTAGGTGACCGGCAGCATCGCCGCGAGGGACAACCCGACGCTCGGCAGGTCGGGACGGCCGCCGGAGGTCCGGTACTCCGGCAGCAGCGCCGGCGCGCCGGCCAGCACCAGCACGGCGACCGGCACGGCGACGAGGAAGGCCGCACCCCACCAGAAGCCGGCGACCAGCGCACCGCCCGTGACCGGACCCGCCGCCATCCCGAGGGCGAACATCGTCGCCCACACGCCGATCGCCAGCGCCCGCTGCCGGACGTCGGTGAACATGTTGCTGATCAGCGACAGCGTCGACGGCATGAGCGTCGCGCCGGCCACTCCGAGCAGTGCCCGCGCCACGATCAGCCACAGCGCGCTCGGAGCGAACGCCGCGAAGACCGAGGCCGCGCCGAACGCCGCCATCCCGATCATCAGCAGTCGGCGCCGTCCGACCCGGTCCCCCCACGTCCCCATCGTGATCAGGAAGCCCGCGATGAAGAAGCCGTAGGCGTCCATGATCCACAGCGTCTCCGCCGCGGTCGGCTCCAGATCCGCGGACAAGCTCGGAACGACGAGGTAGAGCGCCGTCACGTCGAGCCCCAGCAGCAGGGTCGGCAGCGCGAGCAACGCGAGCCCCGCCCACTCGCGCCACCCTGCGCGCACCGACCGCTCCATGTCCATCACACCCCGCCGTCAAAAGTTGAACGAACGTACTACTTGTACCATAGTTCAACTTGTGTCAGCCGAGCGCACCTCCTGGAGCGCAGGGAAGGGCGCAGGCGGACCCTCGCCGGTTCGCCGGCCGGACGGGTCGGCGGGGCCGATGGCGTGTCGCAGCCACGTCCCACCACAGGCCATCCCGACTGCGTGGCGACACCGCAGGTCACCACGCCCGGTCCGGGGTTTCGGCTTCCGAATGGCCGAAAACGGCTGACGAAGATATCGACTACAGCACGGAGTCGCTATATATAGTGCAAGTGTTTAGCCTCTGGGAGACCGGCAGCCTCGGTTCGCGCGGCACTGTCACCGGCCGGCCGCCCGACTCCGAGGAGGAAGCGCGTGCGTTCAAGACTCGATGTTCGACGAGCGCTGGCCTTGGTGGCCGTGCTCATCCTCGCCACAGGTGGCGCCGTCGCGGATCCCTCCCGCCACCCGAGTGCCGCGGCGAGCGTGATCCGCATCGGTTCGAGCGTCATCGGCAGCGACGGCGTCCGGCACTCGGTGACCAACCATCTCGTCAGGACGCAGACTCGCACGAATCGCCACACGCGGCGGGAGTACATCCTCGCCTGGGCCGGAGCCGCCGATCCGGGTACGGAGGGCTCGCCCAACCCGGACTTTCTGGCGGTCATCGACGCCACCGCCGGCACCCCCGACTACGGAAAAGTGGTCAACACCGTAACGATCGACGGTTCGACCGGCAACGAGCCCCACCACATGCAGTACATGTGGCACAAGGGCCAGAAGATCTACGCAGGCGGCATCCTGTCGGACACGATCTTCGTGTTCGACGCGACGCGGCTGCCGCAGATCGGTTTGAGCGGCGTGGTTCAAGCCTCCGACACCCCGTGCGGATCCGCGCCCGACGCTTTCCAGGTCCTCTCCGACGGAACCGCGTACATGAGCGCCGTGGGCGGTCCGGACGTGACCGGACCGTGCCGCTATTCCGGGGGGCAGGTCCGCGAAGGAAACGGTTTTGCGGGTTCGCCGGGCGAAATAGTCCGCATCGGCCCGGACGGCAAGGTCCTCAGCGAAGCACCCGCCGCGACCAAGGAGGGCGAGGACCCGAAGCTGTGCCCCAACGTCCCGGCGCTCCCTCAGCCGAGTTGCGCCAACCCGCACGGCCTCCAGGTGCGCGAAGATCTCAACCGGCTGATCACCAGCGACTTCGTCGAACTTCGAACTCCGATCGTGGACAACCCGAATCTGGCACGCGACACCGTGCGGATCTTCGACATCTCTGACCGCAACGCACCTCGCCTGCTGTCGGTGTCGCGCCTGCCGGCCGGCCCTCGACACGACGCCGACCTCAACACCGCTGAACCGCGCGGGGCGATGGAGACGGGAGTGACGCACCAGCCCCGGCACCGGGGCGCCTTCGTCGCCACCAGCGGCGGCGGTGTGATCTACTACACCCCCGACGTCACGGCGAAGAAGCCGCGGTGGCGGGAGGTCTTCGACGACGCCACGGCGTTCAAGTCGCTGTTCCCGAAGAACACGCCGACCTCCGACGGGGACGCCGGGAGCTGGGTGCAGGTCAGCCCGGACGATCGATTTCTCTTCCACGTCGTGGTCTCGGGCGGTTACACGTCACCCGGAGAACGTGAGACCGGCATGCTGTACGTCCTCGATTTGCGACGACTCCTCGCCGCGGGCAATCGCCCACGGTGCTCGATAGATTCTTCCGCGGAAGTCACTGGCGGAGGCGCCGAACCCGACTGCCCGTCCCTGATCGGCGCCGTTCCGATTCGCGATGTCACCTCAGGTGGTGCGCACTGGGGCTCGTTGGACAACTTCGCGCTCGGCCGTGACGGCTTCTACCACGAGACGGCACAGATTCGCCGGGTGGTGACGTCGAACTACTTCGTCGCGTTCACCGGCGTCGATGGGGACCATCGGATTTGCGTCAGCCAGGTGAGCCAGAGCGGAAAGCCGTCGCTTGACACACGCTTCGTGGACGAGAACACCCATGTTCCCTGTGTCGAATTCAACCGTGACAAGTGGCCACACGGCGACCACGGGCCGGCCAGGCCGCACGGAGTGGTGTTCGCGGTCGCCGACGACGATCTGCGCTGAACGCTCACACTCTGCGAGCCGGCGGCGAGGAGCCACGGGCCGGGCATCCGAGACGACCACGCCGGATGATTGAGCAACTTAAGTAACCTATAGTAGCGCAGTCGTTAGGCGAGGTGGGGAATGGCACTCGTCACGGTTCTCCTGACCGCTCCCGGCTGGGACGGGAGCCACACCCACCACGCTCCGGCCCCGCCGCCCTTCACGGTCCTGGCCGCTTTCCGTCACCTTGCGATCGTGGCGATCGCGGTGGTCGCGGGGAGCGCCCTGCTGCGGCCGCTCGCCGGTGCACCCACGCCGGGTTGCCGGAATCTGACCCGCATGGCGGCGGCCGCGGCCGCCGTCTCCCCGGTGACGGCGATCGGAATCGGAGGCGCCCTGCCGCCGGCGCTCGCGGGGATGGCGGTGCTGACGCTCGTACTGCCGCCACTGCTCTCGCGCGCGGCCGCGAGTGCCGCCGCCGGCGCCCTGTTCACCGCCGCGCTCGCGACGTACCTGGCCACCACGCTGTCCACCGGAGGTGCCTCGGGTGTCCGCGGCGTCGTCGACGCCGCCGCGGTGCTCCTCCAGGGGGTGGCCGCGGCCGTGTGGATAGG
This sequence comes from Actinomadura sp. NPDC048032, assembly GCF_040653175.1. NCBI lineage: Bacteria > Bacillati > Actinomycetota > Actinomycetes > Streptosporangiales > Thermomonosporaceae > Actinomadura > Actinomadura sp. NPDC048032. The sequence continues at coordinate 4,480 of NZ_JBEZJP010000133.1, read as the reverse complement.
TTCGGCGGGTCACCTGGCGACGGCGCGGGCCGAGGATCGGGACCGGACCGCACGGCGGCTGCTACCGGCGATCCTGACAGCCACGGCGGCGCTGACCACGGCCACGACGGCGCGACTGGCGAACGACGGCCCGCCATCGTCCAGTGCCACCTGGACGGCCGTCCTCGCCGCCGATGCGATCCTTGCCGCGGGCGGTGCCACAGCCGTGACGGTGGTCTGGCTCCGGCGCTCCGATCGCCCGATGACGCGGGCGCCGGCCCGTTCGGCGGGCACGGCGGTGGGCCTCGCCCTCACGGGTTTCGCCGGAGCGGCGCTTGTGGCCATGCCGCCGCCGGCCGTACCGCCCGCGCCGGGGGTTCCGTTCATGGACGGCATCGCCGCCGGCGGGCGGTTGATACCGGTTCTCGTCGCGCCTGCCCGGCCGGGCTGGAACCTCGTCCATGTCGGTGCCGACCGCGCGTATGTCGGGGCCAAGCGCGGTCGGCTCACTGCCGCGGCCGCCCGGCCCGGCACTGGGAACGTCTGGGCACAGGTGTGGCTTCCCGCTGGGCGGAGCCGGCTGTGGGTCAAGGCCATGGGCACCATGAAAGCCGTGCGGGTCGACACCGGCCCCCGTGACAGCGGTGCTCCCGATCTTCGTGGAACGGATGGGCCGGAGTGTGCCAGCGTCGCCCTGGGCCGGATCCTCGCGGGGGCGACCGGCCCGCTCCGGTCCTGCCCGGCCGACCGGCTCACGGCCGCCGACGCCGCCGCGCTGAGGGCCACGGTCCGGTTCGTGGCCGGCCGCGGTGCCCGCACGCTGGGCCTCGTTGCGGACTCCTCACCCCGCAGCCGGCAGGCGGCCACGATCGTACGAGCCGCGGCGCGGCACGAGCACCTCACCGTCGCCGCCCCGGGCCGGGCGCGGATTCCACTCATGATCGTGGCAGGCTGGGGGACCGCCTACGGCGTGGTACGGGACGTCGGCACGGGGCACACGGCCTCCCAGGGCACCTACCTCGCGCCCTGGCTGCTCAACACGTCGCTGCTCGTACCGCCGGCCGGTCAGTTGCTACCGCTGCGGTTCCCCACCGGTGATCCGGCGGCGGTGAGGTACATCGCCGAGTTGAGCCGCCGTTTCCCCGGCGAACCGGCATCCGCCGCGGGGTACACCGCGTGGCTGAAGACCGCCCGCGAGGGGCCGGTACGGCTCTACGCGGCCTCGCCGCTTCTCGTACCCGGCATCCCGGACCATCGTCACCCCACCGGCACGTGGCTGCCGCACGGCAGCATCACTGCGATCACGAGCCCGCTCGCGGAGTGAGCCGGCCATTCCGCTCGCCCTGGCGCCGACTCCGGCAACCGCGGGCGACGTCACCCGGCTGATCATCTTCCGGCGCCGCCTCGTCCGCCGACTCTGTTGCGACATCTCAGCGCGTGTTCGAGAGGGGTCGGTGTGGCGCCCGTGGTCAGAACGTGGCGATCGGGTTGACCGGGCTGCCGGACGTTCCGGCGAAGCGGACCGGGGCGACGGCGAGCTGGAAGTCCCACTGGCCGAGGTCGGCGGCCGTCGCCGCGCACGCCTCCAGGTCGCAGTTGTCGAGCAGCCACAGGCCCATCGCGACGAGGCCCACGGCGTGGACCGGCATCAGCACGTCCTCGTACCCCGACGGCTGGACGTCCTGCGGGGTGTCGGCGCCGATCAGCGCGACTCCCCGTTCGTGCAGCCACGGCAGGCAGGACGCGTGCCAGCCCGCCTGCCTGATACCGCCGCCCGCGCCGGACTCGTGCCGGACGCGGCCGTAGCCGGTCCGCAGAAGCACCGCGTCACCGGGGCGCACCCGCACACCCTGGCGACGCTCGGCCTCTTCGAGATCTTCGGGGAACACGCCCTGCCCCGATTCCAGCCACGGCACGTCACGGACCCTCGCGACGTCGAGCAGGACACCCCGAGTGACGATCCCGTTCGCCGCCGCTGTGACGGCCGCCCACGCCGAGCCCGTGGCGGCGTCGACCACCGAGTGCGGCCGCCCGTTGTACATCGTGCCGTCCCAGTAGATGTGGCACGGCGAGTCGACGTGGGTGACGGTGTTGCCGTGGAACGTGATGCCGAGCCGCTCGGACGAGTAGCCCCAGCGCCGGTCGTTGTGGAACGCCTTCGGCATGTGCTCGGCGCCCGGCATGTCGGCGGCGCACGGGCACGTCGTCGTCGACCGCCCCATGTCTTCCGGCACGGCGACCTCCCATGCGCACGACACGCTCCTGCCGTGGCGCACGGCCCGCGCCGCCGCCAGCCGGACGTCGTCGGTGATGTGGTTCAGAGTGCCGAGCTCGTCGTCGTCGCCCCACCGTCCCCAGTTCGACAGCGTGTCGAAGTAGCCGAGCACGTCGTCCTGAGTCGGCACCGGCCGCTCTGCCGTCATCGATCCTCCGGTCACGCTCTCCCAGGCGCCAGGGCCCGCTGGACTGGCATCAATTTAGATCAGGGGTCGGACACCTGGACGGGCTGGCGGAGGACGGTCCTGAACTTGGCGGGCTCGGTGCGGCGGTGGTCGCCGAGGTAGATCTCGTGATGGTGCCCGGACATGCGCAGGTCGTTCGCGGCGAGGTACTCGTGGTGGAGCCTGGCGAGCGCGGGGCCTTCGTCGTCGTAGGGGCCGACGTGCAGGAGCTGGGCGCAGGTGCCCTCGTCCAACGTCTCGCGGCGGACCTCGGCGATCGCGGGAAGGCCCTTCTTCGCCAGCGCCGTCTTCCTGGCCTCGTCGATGAGGTCCTCGGTGATCCAGTCGGGCTGGCTGATGAGCATGCGCCACTGCCAGGCGTCCTTGACGCGGGTGATGAACACCTCCGGGTCGTCGGACCACCACAGCCCTTCGAGCGGCCCGACGACGAAGTCCCGGTCGAGGGCCTTGCTCGCGAACTTGATCGTGTAGGCGACGGCGTAGAGCGCCTCGACGGCGCGGACGTAGTCGGCGCTGGTGTTGGGGTCGCCGCGGCCTTCCACGGCGATGAACTGCTGCGCGGGCACGTCGACCAGCGCCCAGTCGGTGTTCCTGGGCGCGTAGCACTGCTTGAGGTCTCGTTTGACGTCATAGCGGTCCATTGCCGTCTGCCTTCTTCTCAAGAGATCGGTCGTCGACTAGGGCTGCCCGGTACTCGGTCAGCCATTGCTGCTCGGCAGCCAACTGGCCCAGCGCGTAATCGAAGGTGGCGCGGACGAAGTCGGGCACGTCAGGCTGCGCGTCGCGGGCCGCCCTGATGGTGGCCGTCCTCTCCGCCAGGGCAGCGGCCCGCTGGTCGAGCGCGGCCCGCAGGCGCTCGGGCGGGATGACGGGCTGGTTGGCCAGACCGACCAGCAGCGGCGGGAACACCGGCCGCAGTTCGGCCACCGCGGCCTCGGCAGCCCGCGCGCAGGCCCGGTACCCCTCCGGCGTCGGCCCGTAGACCCGGCGGGCCTTCCCCCGGCCGCCCTGCGGCGCGTCCACCTCGGCGATCAGTCCGCGGTCCCGGAGCCGGGTCAGCAGGTAGTAGATCGAACTGAAGCCGATCTCGGTCCACTCGCGCATGCCCCGGGCGTCGATGACTTCGTCCAGCTCGTAGCCATGCCTCGGCTTCTCCACGAGCAGGCCGAGCAGCGTCAACTCCGCGGGCGTCAGATCAGCGGCCACGGATTTACTCTAGCGCTAGAATAAAGCGCTGCGGTCCGTCACTGGGGAGCGGGCCACTCCTCGGCCAGGAGCGCGTAGGAGAGACCGTCGAGCCATCCCTTGGTGCGGTGGAGAGAGTCCTTCACCGTGTGCTGTTCGCGGCGCATCCCCACCCGCTCCATCAGCCGCCACGAAGCCTCGTTGTCGTAGAAGCACTCAGCGTGCAGGCGGCGCAGGCCAAGGCTCCCGAAGGAGAGGTCGATGAGGGCGCGTACCGCTTCGGTGGCGTAGCCCTTGCCGCCGTAGGAGGGGTCCAACGTCCACCCCAGCTCTCCCTGGACTCCTTTCGCCTGGTCAGCGACCTCCTCCTGGGCCCAAGCGTCCTGGACCTGCAGCGTCAGATCGCCGATCACCCGGCCGTCGAGTTCGATGATGAGCAGGTCTGCGAGCCGGTCCTCGCGGAGAAAACGCTCACGGTAGTCGTCGTGGGACTCCGTGGCGGCCGTGACCCATTCTTGGGTCTCCGGCCGTTGCCGGTAGGCCCAGGTCGCGTCCACGTCACCGGGTGCAGCCCGCCGCAACAGCAGTCGGTCGGTGGAAACCGGCCAGTCCAGCGTGTCAAGAGGGTGGCGCATGGGCCTCATGCTGGCAGAGGGCCGTGGTGACGCACAAAAGTGCCGGGAGACCTACGGAGTCCCCAGGCGGCGCACGACCCGTTTCATGCCGACCACGGTCCGGTACCGATCCCGGGCCTCGAACTCCTGAAGCCGTCGGACGGCAAGCCCGTCACCATGCCCACCCAGGACATGGTCATCGGCCTGTACTAGCTGACGACGCAGAAGGACGGCGCGGTC
>NZ_JBEZJP010000132.1:0-18589 GCF_040653175.1 Actinomadura sp. NPDC048032 | reverse complement strand
GGCGATAACCACATGACCCCTCCGCATATTCGCCGAGGGTCGGGTACAGGCTGCCGTGACGCCCGTCCGTCCCTCCGGAAGGAGCTCCGACACATAGGAAACGAGTCGAGGAGCCGAGTAGTGCAGCAGATGACCAAGGGCGCCAACATCGACCTGCCCGGCCCGACCACAGCGGCGGGGCCCCTGACCGTGGCGTTGAGCTGGACCGATCCTTCTGGTGCAGGGGAAGCCGATGTCTCGGTGCTGTTGGTCGGCGCCGATGGCAAGGTCAGCAGCGACACCGACTTCGTCTTCTACAACCAACCCGCCACCGCAGACGAGTCGGTGAGGTTGCTAGGCAAAGCTCCGACCGCCACTGGCAGCGAAGATCGCATTCTGGCCGACCTGACCACTCTGCGCCCCGAGGTTCATCGTGTGGTGATCGCTGCCAGCCGCTATGCCGGAGCGACATTCGGAGCGCTGGAAGATCTACGTTTGGCCGTCTCCGACAGCACCGGAGAGGCTTTGCTGGCCTTCGACATCAAGGATGCCGACACCGAGACCGCGTTCATTTTCGGTGAGCTGTACCGTCGAGGCGAGGGTTGGAAGTTCCGGGCCGTCGGCCAAGGGTATGAATCCGGACTTGCGGGTCTGGCCGCCGACTTCGGCATCAACGTCGACGACAGCGACGAGGAAGAGACGGCTCATGCACCGTCCCAACCGGACGGCGCACCCGGCACCGATCAGACGGAAACTCCTGCTCCTGCCGCAGTAGACGTGGCAGCCCCCGTCGCGGAAGTGTCGATCAAGACCGAGCAGCGCCCCAAGCAGGTGCGTACCGCGAAGAAGAAGACCACCGTCCCCAAGGCCGCCAAGATCAACCTCGCCGAGCACCCTTCCTGGCAGCAAGCCCGCCTGTTCCCCGTCACCGGTCTCCGCAACGATCAGGAGCGCGAGACGCGGGCCACCGCAACGCTGCTGGCAGTGATGGCGCAGGTACCCGAGTTCGGCCGCCGCCTCACCGCCCGCTTCAACGCCCCCGCCGGCACCATCCAGACCTTCGCCGAAGCCTCCTTCAAGCACGGCGACACACGGGTCCGCCCCGACGGCGTCCTGCGCGTGGCACGTGCCGGTCGCATCTGGACCGCGCTGATCGAGACCAAGACCGGGGGCAACCCCCTCAAGGCCGACCAGGTCGAGGCCTACTTGGAGGTCGCGGCCCGACATGGCTACGAGACGGTGATCACCCTGTCCAACGATCTGGCCCTGGACAACGAGCATCCTCTCAAGGTCGACAAGAAGCTGCTGCGCAAGGTCGCGCTCCGACACGTCTCGTGGGCCGAGGTCGCGCACGAGGCCGAGATGCTCTGCCTCCACGACGGCGTGGCCACCCCCGTCCACGCTTGGCTGCTCAGCGAACTGCTGCACTACCTTCGCCAGGATCCGGCCGGCTGCCAGGGCTTCCGCGACATGGGCACCGCCTGGGTCCCCGTCCGCAACGCCGTGAATGCGGGCACCCTGCGGCTCGGTGATCGGCGCGCGATGCAGGTCGCCGAAAGCTGGGAGAAACTGATCCGGCAACTGTGTCTGCGGCTCAGCGGCCAGACTGGTCTGGCCATAGCTCCGGTCCTGCGCAAACGACGCGACGGCGACGCCTCGGTCCGCCGCCTGCAGACCGTCACCTCACTGGTGGAAACCGGACGAATGAGCGCCGAGATTCGCATTCCAAACGCCGGCGGCCCGGTCTTGCTTGAAGCCGACCTGCGCACCGGCCAGATCGAGACCACCGTCGAGATCCCCGCGGCCGAACGCGCCCGCCCTCTCACTCGGGTCCAGTGGCTACTACGCCAGCTGAACGACGCCCCACCCGAGCTTCGCGTCGAGGCGCTCATTCCTGGACACAAGACCGGCCCCTGCGACCCTTTGAAGAACCTGTTTCCCGAGCCGGGTCTGCTCCTCCCCGAAGGCGGGAAGCAGATCGACTCTTTCCGTCTGACCCTCGCCACCGGCATGGGCACCAAACGCGGCACCGAAGAGACCGGCTTCGTCCGCAGCATTGACACCGCCATGGACCGCTTCAACCAAGAGATACTCCAAGTCCTCAAACTGGAGGCCACGGGTGCCGAGGCCAGGCCCACCGGTTGATCCTTAAGCCTCCGCGCACTGGTTCGATCCCAGCGGTCCACAAACCCTCCCACGGAGCGGCCGCGGAAAGCTGATGACGTCTGCGTTGAACTGGGACGACTTGCGCCAGGTACCGGGATCGGATTGCGGGACAGCAGGGATCCGGACGCGGCCACCTCACCCTCCCGCCGCCCAGTTCGCCGGCCTGATAGAGCGGATCAAGCAGGAACCGACCCACTGACCGTTCTCTCGTCCGGCTCGTTCTTCACACGCCGTTTTCAACGGTCCGCGCGTCGTACGGTGAGGGCGTCGTCGGGCAGGGCGAAGGAGTGCACCACGTCCTGGTCGATGATCGCTTCCGGGCGGTGGGGGCCGTCGAAGGCGGTGGTGTGGAGGCGGAACCGGCCAGTGTTTCCGATCTTCAGCGTGCGCAACGTCCAAGGTTCGTCCGGGGCGGCCTCGGGATGAAGCGGCACGGCCAGGTTGAGGACGGTGGACGCCTCCCGCTCCTGGTGCGGCGCGGTGTAGGAGGCCAGCCGCAGTTCGGCCTGCGAGAACGGTTCGAGGCCGGGCGTGCTCCCGGTTTTCGAGGACCGCGGCCGCTGTGGCGCCAGGGCCGCGAGCCACGACCGGGTGCTCTCATCGATGTGCGGCTCGTCGGCGGCTCGCCCCAACCATCGCCAGAGCCGGTGGTGAAGTGCAGGGCCGGCGCAGTCCAGCCACTCCTCGACCAGCCGGCGGAACGCCTCCTCGCGGCGTCGAGCGCCGTGGCGGCGGCCCGCCGCCAGGATCTGCGTGCCCGCCCCGGCGAATGCCCGGCACAACGGCGCGATCGGCACCGCGCCGACCTCGCCGACGTAGCGCACCATACGGATCTCCCACATGACGCCGCGCAGCAATGTCGCCGCCGCCAGCGCCGCACCGTCCAACCGCTCGGGCCGTCGCAACGGAGCGGGGTGCGCAGGGTGCTCGCCATGGGGCGGAGTCCTGCGGTCAGCGGCCAGCCCGGCACCCGACAGGTGCCAGTACGGATCGTCGCAGTACACCGATCCGCTCTTCGCACCGATGAGACCGCCGCCACCGAGGCCGACAACAATTCCATCAGGCCCTGCGCACACAGTGACCGGGGCCCTGTCCCCGGAGTCGAAACGCGCCTCGGTGACAGCGTCCAACCACATCTCCAGCTCAGCCGGGTCGACGTCATCAGAGCCGACGGGGAATCGTCGTCCGGCCACGACCTCCACGAAGCCGACCAGCCTGTCACCGGCCCGTTCCACCTGAAAGGTCCGCACCTGCGCGCCGGTCAGGTCATAGTCGGCGGCCAGTCCCGCCGCCATGTCCGCGGTCAGCGGGATCCGCCGGGGCCTCACCACACCCCGGTAATCCCGGCCGGGCACGGCCTCCGGCGCCGGCAGCAGCGGCTCCAGCCGATGCCCGGCCGAACCGGCCTGCCGCACCATCCACGCCCGCCGTTCCGCCCCGAAGTCGGCCATCCAGGTCAGCGCGACCCGCGCCCGCCGCTCACGGCCCCACGGGGTACGGGCCACCGCAACACGGAACAGCGGAAAGGTGTTGTTGTCCCACACGTCCGACATCCAGCGGACCGCTTCCCGATCGAAATTCCGGCCGTCGGCGGCCACCGCCTCGATCCGCGCCAACGATTGATCCAGCAACACACCGAACGCCGCCGCGGCCACCGGCTCTCTCGGCTTCATGCCCCTCCACCCGAGCGCTGATCAACTTGGGTACGAACCATCGCATGTAAGCCCACACCGCCGCACTCACCCAGCGCCCTTGGCACGAACCCTTAGGAGACGCCGGTGGTGGATTTCTTGGTGCCTGCGGCGGCCTTGTTTCGGGGTTTGCGTTGGCGGGCTCGTCCGCGTCGGGGTGTGTCGGGGCGGAGGGTTAGGAGGTCGTTGTCTCGTTGGAGCGCCTCTAGGGAGAGCGTGCGGTAGCCGGCTTCCTCGAAGAGGACGGTGATGCGGTCGGGTTCCACCCGCATTACCGTTCCGGTGCCCCATGCGGCGTGCTGGACCTCGGCGTGTAGGGGGAATGGGGCGTCGTCGGCATTGTTCGGTGGTGTGGCCGGTTCGGCGGTATGGGTTGGCGATGTGGCTGGCCCGGCTTGGCAGATGTCGCAACTTGCGCAAGAGCCTGGGTGGGGTTCGCCTAAGTATTCCAGGAGGAAACGGCGGCGGCAGTCTGTCGTCTCCGCGTAGGCGCGCATCATGTCGATGCGTGAGTCGTCGACGCGGCGGCGGTTCTCGTCGAGTTCCACGGCACGTGCCACGGCCTCTTCGGGCGGCGGGCCCTGCTGGGCGTATCGCAGGTTTCCGCGGCCGGTCGTCTCCACGGCTCCGGTCTGTTCCAGCAGGTTGACCAGGCTGGTGAGCTTGGATGCGCCGACGCCCAGGGTGGTGCGCATCTCGCTTGCCGGGACGGTGCCGCCGTGGGTCTGGAGGAGCGTCGCGGTCTGGAGCAGCTTCTCCTCGTCGGGCTTGCCCGCGGCGAAGAAGCGGCGCAGCCCGAGGTCCTGCGACCGGTAGTACAGGACGGCCGCAGCGGGCTCCCCGTCCCGGCCGGCGCGGCCGATCTCCTGGTAGTACGACTCCGGGGACTCGGGCGGGGCGGAGTGCAGCACGTAGCGGACGTCGGGCTTGTCGATTCCCATGCCGAACGCCGAGGTGGCCACCACGACGTCGAGCTCGTCGCCCTGGAACGCCTCGTGCACCCGGTGGCGGTCCGCCGCCTTCATCCCGGCGTGGTAGGAGGCCGCGCGCAGGCCCGCCGCGGTCAGTTCCTCGCCGTAGGACTCGGCGTCCCGCCGGGTGGCGACGTAGACGAGGCCCAGTCCCTTTCGTCCGGCGGCGTCCTCGACCAGTGCCTTCCTCTTGTCCGCCTCCTCGTGGAACCGCCGCACCTCCAGGGACAGGTTGGGACGGTCGAAGCCGCGGACGATCTGCCGTGCCTCCGCCAGCCCGAGCGTCGCGAGGACGTCGTCGCGGACCGGCGGCGAGGCGGTCGCGGTCAGCGCGATCACCGGGGGGTGGCCGAGACGCTCGATCACCCGGCCGAGCCGCTGGTAGTCCGGCCGGAAGTCGTGGCCCCACGTGGAGACGCAGTGCGCCTCGTCGACGGCTATCAGCGAGGGGTGCACGGCGGCGAGCCGCTCCACGACCGACGGCTTGGCGAGCTGCTCGGGCGACAGGAAGATGTACTCCGCCCGGCCCGCCCGGATCTGGTCCATGGCGTCCTCGCTCGCCCCGTCGGACTGGGCGGAGTTGACCATCACGGCGCCGCCGGCGTCGCGGCCGGTCAGCGCGAGCATCTGGTCCCGCTGCAGGGCGATCAGGGGCGAGATCACGACCGTCGGCCCGGGGAGCAGCTGGGCGGGGACCTGGTAGACGGCCGACTTGCCGCCGCCGGTCGGCATGACCAGCAGGACGTCGCGGCCCCGCAGCAGGTGCTCCATCGCCTCGCCCTGGCCCGGGCGCAGGTCCGGCCAGCCGAAGACCTCCCTGGCGACCCGGCGCAGCCGGCGGCGCCTGCCCATCCGGCCCCAGACGTCCCGCATGCCCATTCGGTCCTCCTCGCGCCCGTGCCCCCGCCGCCGACCCGACGAAAGCGACGAAACACGCAGAGATCTTTCTCAACGGCGCCCGCGGAAACGTCCGGCGGCATTGCACTGCGGTAACGCCCGCCGGCAGCCCTTCGCGCCTTCCGTCCGGGATCGGCCAGGAGGGCTCGCGGGCAGGGGAAGCCGGGCACGATCACTCCGACTGGAGTTCGGTTTGTGGTGGGTTGCTAAGAGGTGGCCGTGCAGGAGCCTTCGCTCATCGGACGCGATGCCGAGTTCGGCAGGCTGATCGAGTTACTGGGGCGCAGCGCCGAGGGCGCTCGGCAGATCGTCTTCATCGAGGGTGAGCCCGGGATCGGCAAGACGCATCTGCTGGAGGCGCTGCTCGACCGGGCCCGACGGCAGGGGGCGCGGACGCTGTCGGGGACGGCCGACGCGATGGGCGGGAGCCGGCCGTTCGGCACGCTCGCCGCCGCGCTGGACGATGAGGGCCTGCTCTCGCCGGCCGGCGCGCCGGCGGAGAAGGGGCTGCGGGGCCTGCAGGTGATCGAGGGGCTGCTGGCCGGGCTGGAGCGGCTCGCCGCGCGCGGGCCCGTGGTGTTCGCCCTGGAGGACCTGCACTGGGCCGATCGGGAGACGCTCCGGGCGTTCGACGCCGTCGTCCGGCATCTCGGCGCGCTGCCGCTGCTGCTCGTCGGCACCTTCCGGGGGTACCCGCGGAGCCCGGAGCTGGCGGCCCTGCTGGACCGGGTGACCTCGCGGGGCGCGGACGTCCTCAGGCTGGACGGCCTCGGCGAGGAGGCGGTGGGGGCGCTGGGCGAACGGCTGCTCGGGGCGCGGCCGTCGGCGGCGCTGCGGCGGCGGCTGGCCGCCGCGGGCGGCAACCCCCTGTTCGCCGTCCAGCTCCTGCGCGCCCTCCAGCACGAGGCGTCCCTGACGGTGCGGGACGGTGTCGCGGACGTCGCCGACGGGCCGCTGCCGCCGGGGCTGCGGGAGATCCTCGTGCGGCGCTTCGGGCACCTGCCGAGGGCGACGGCGGAGCTGCTGCAGGTGGCGTCGGTGCTCGGGGCGTCGTTCGCGCCGGGCGAGCTGGCCGCCGTGCTGGGCAGGCCGCTGGCGGGGCTGCTGCCGCAGCTCAACGACGCCGTGGCGCACGGGCTGATCGGGGAGCGCGGGGACGCGCTCGCGTTCCGCCATCCGATGATGCGGGAGGCGCTGTACGAGAGCCTGCCGTCGGCGATCCGGCGCAGGCTGCACCACGAGGCGGGGCAGGCGCTCGCCGCGGCGGGCGGTCCCACCGCGCAGGTCGCCGCGCATCTGGCGGAGGGCGCCGAGCCGGGCGACCCGCAGGCCGTCGCCTGGCTGCGCAGGGCCGCCGAGGAGGTCTCCGCCTACTCGGTGGGGATGGCGGTCCGGCACCTGGAGCGGGGCCTGGAACTGGCGGGCGGGGACGAGGAGCGCGCCGCCGCGGTGCGCGCCGACCTGGTGCCGCTGCTGGCCCTCGAAGGCCGGTTCGCGGAGGCGCGGGAGGTCGCGGCGGCCATCCCGGACGGGCGCCTCGCCGCGGAGGACGAGATCAGGCTGCGCAGCGGCCAGGCCCGCGCGCTCTCGCGGCAGGGCCGCTGGGCGGAGGCCGCGCGCGCCTTCGAGTCCATCGCCGGGCTGCTGCCCGCGGGTCCGCTGCGGGCGCTGTTCGACGCGCGGGCCGCGTACGCGCTCATCTACGCCGGGGACGTGGGGGCCGGCCGGCGCCGCGCGGAGGACGTCCGGGAGCGGGCCCGGGGCCGCGAGTACGAGCAGGCGCTCGGCGCCGCGCTGACCACGCTGAGCCTCGCGCTGGCCGCGGCGGGCGACCTGCGGAACGCGCTGGAGCTGGGCGAGCGGGGGCTCGCGGCCGTCGGCCATTCGCGTCCGGCGCCGGGGGCGTTCCTGTTCCCGCACGTCCCGGTCGGGTTCGTGCTGCTGGACGCCGACCGGCCCGCCGAGGCCGAGCGCGTGCTGCAGCGCGGCCACGCGCTGGTGGAGGAGGTCGGCGCGCTGACGTTCCGGCCGTACTTCCCGGGCGTGCGGGCGCTCGGCGGCTTCCATTTCGGCGACTGGGAGTCGGCCCTGTCGCAGGCGGAGTCCGGGCTCGTCCTGGACGAGGAGATCGGCACCCGCTGGCTGTTCTTCGCCGAGACCGTGATCGGGCGGATCGCGCTGGCCCGCGACGACCTCCGGACGGCCGGGCGGATGGCGGCGGAGACGCGGCGGGTGCTGGACGGGCCGGACGCCCCCGAGTTCGCGACCGGCCGGGGCTGGGCGCTGTGGATCGAGGCCCTGCTACTGGAGGCCGGGGGCGAGGGGGACGCGGCGGCGCGGACGGCGGCGCGGGCGTGGCGGGCGCTGGACGGCTGCCGGATGCTCGGCAACCGGCTGCCCGCCGTGGACGCGGTGCGGCTCGCGGTGGCGGCCGGCGACGCGGGGACGGCCGCGGCGGTCGCCGAGGAGGCCGCGGCGTACGCCGGGCGCGCCGGCACCCCCACCGCCGAGGGCCTCGGCCTGCACTGCGCCGGCCTGGCCCGCGGGGACACCGGCGCGCTGGTGGCGTCGGTCGAGGCGTACCGGGGCGGGTCCCGCGGCTTCGAGCACGGGCTGGCCGCCGAGAGCGCCGCGGTGGCGCTGGCCCGCGACGGCCGGGCGGCGGACGCGCGGCGGATGCTCGCCGAGGCGTTGGAACGCTACGAACCGCTGGGCGCGCGGCGGGACGCGGCCCGCGCCGCCGCCGCGCTCCGCGGGCTCGGCGTGCGGCCGGGGGCGCGGCGGCGGCGCCCGGACCGTCCCGCGCACGGCTGGCAGGCGCTGACCCCGACGGAGCGGAAGATCGCCGCGCTCATCGCCGAGGGCCTCACCAACCCGCAGATCGCCGAGCGGGAGTTCATCTCCCGGTACACGGTGGAGACGCACCTGAAGCGCGTCTTCGCCAAGATGAGCGTCCGCAGCCGCACCGAGCTCGCCGCCCGGGTGCTGTCCGGTCCCGCGTTGTCGAGTTCCGAGTGACGCGGGCGGGGCGGGTCAGCGCGGGCCGACGGCGTCGTAGCGCAGGCCGCTGGAGGCGGTGCCGCCTCCGGTGCGCTTGGCGCGGGCCAGCCACAGGTGCACCGAGCCGTCGGTCCAGCGCGCGAGGCGCCATTCCCGCACGACGCGGGTCCCGGCGCGGCCGACCTCCTCCTCGGGGATCTCCAGTCTCGCCACCCGCCCGGTGTCGTTCTCCATCGTCCAGTCGAGGACGCGGCTGTGCCCGATCACCGGCACCGGCGTCCCGTCCCTGGTGGGCTGCTGGAGGGGGACGCGGCGCAGCCGGATGCCGTCCGGCCGCCCGTCGGCCGGGGCCGGGACGAGCGGCACCCAGTTCTCCGGCACGGTGGTGGCGAAGGTGTAGGTGAGCTCGGGCAGGCCGGGGACCTCGGCGCGCGGCGGGACCCCGGCGCGCGGGACCTGGCCGTCCCGGTCGATCGGCTCGCCGGTGGCGCCGGTGACGGTCCGCTCGATCGCCCAGGCGAGGTTGGCGGTCTCGTCGCGCAGGAACCGGACGTCCTCGACGGGCGCCGAACTCTGCGTCGAGAACGTGGTGGGCGGCAGGACGAGCAGGGGCGCCGGCGGCCCGCCGCGCGCGGACGCGGGCCGGAACAGCCCCCAGCCGCGCCCGGCGTCGGCGGCGCCGTAGGCCACCGGGGGGACGAGGGTGCGGACGCCGAAGCTGTCGGTCACCACGAGCGAGCGGACGCGGGTGACCGATCCGCTCGGCACCTCCACCGGGACGACGAAGTGGTCGTTGGCGTACACGGTCGCGTACTCCAGCAGGACCATCCGGGCGAGGTCGGTGGTGCCCGCGCCGATCCGGCCGAGGTTGACGTCGGCGTCCTCCATCTCCCAGAACCGCGTCGCGGGCATGCCGGGGTAGGCGGCCACGGTCGGGACGACGACGAGGGTGCGGCGCTCCGAATCGGACGCGGCATCGGACGGGGCGCCGAGCGCGGCGTCCGGGTCGTGGTCGAGCTGGTACCAGTCGAGCCGGTCGCCGTCGTACTCGGGCGCGGTCAGCACCGTCTCGCCGACGGAGTCGGAGGCGGCGGCCGCGAAGGCGTACTCCAGCCGTTCGCGCTGCCAGGCGCGGGCGCCTGCGCCCGGTGTGTCGACCAGCGGAAGGAAGCCGTCGGGCGCGGGGCCCTCCCCCGCCTGGAGCCAGGCCAGCCAGCCCGCGACGGCGGCGGCGACGGCCGCCGACAGCTCGGGCGGGACCGGCACCGTCCCCGGGAACCGGCCCCTGGCGTGGTCGCGCAGCACGTCCGTGCCGTGGGGCGCGCGCCCCGCCATGATCCGCAGGTAGCCGGCCGTCGTCTCGTCGGCTTCGGACGGACCGGCGGGCGGCGGGCTCGGGATCGGGTAGCGGGCGACGACCGCCGCCCGCAGCGCGCCGGCGCCGTGCTCGGCGAGGAAGCGGAGCAGTTCCTGCCCGGTCTCGGCGGCCCAGCGCAGGTCGTGGGCCCCGGCGGCGTCCTCGGCCTCGACGGCCGACTCCAGCGGGCGGCCGGCGGGCAGCGGCGCCGCCGGCCCGCCCGAGGGTCCGTACCGGACCTCGGCGAACCGGGCGGACTCGACGTCGAGCCTGGCCAGCACGGGGGTCCCCGCGTCCTCGCCCTGGAACTCCCCGAGCTGCCACTGCCGGGCGAGGAGCCAGAGCGGGTCGGCGGTGCGGGCCTCCAGCGCCGGGCTGAGGTCCTCCGCGCGGGTGCGCGGTTCCAGCCGGCTCCAGGTGGTGATGGACGGGACGTGCTCGGGCTCGGCGGGCTCCGCGGCGGCCCGGGTGTCGGAGACGGTCATCGCGTTCCCTCCGTGGTGGCCGGCGCGGCGGCGGGGCCGTCCGGGGCCGCGGCGTCCGGGACGAAGTCGGTCGAGGTGCCCGGCTCGGCCATGTTCACCGGGAAGTGGGCGGCGGGCAGGATCTGCCCGATGTCGCCGAGCGAGTCGAGGTCGGCGGCGCGGGTCGTGGTCAGGATGAAGGCCCAGTTCAGCGCCTGGAGGACGGCGTCGGGGCCCCAGGTGGGCGCGTCGTCGGCGGGCACGGCGACCAGCACGGCCTGCGGCGCGGCGGCGCCGGGCGCGTCGTGCTCGAAGGCCAGCCCGGTCGTCCGCCGGGCGGCCGGGACGACCTCGGTCCACTCGTCCACGACGAGGCCGGAGACGGGCCGGGTGAGGTCGAGGTCCCCGACCGTGATCACCGCCATGGACACGACGTCGCCGTCCGGGGGGCTCTCCCCGGCCCACCGCTCGCCCGGCTTCCCGGGGAGCTGGACGGCGCGCGGAGTGGCGGGGACGGTCGCCGCGCCGGCGCCGGTCAGCGCCTCGGTGTAGGTGAGGACCTTCTGGAGGTTCGCCAGCTTCGGCCGCACCCGGGCGTACTTGGCCAGCCAGCGCCGGACGTCGTGCGCCGCCCCGCCCTCCAGCTCGTTCCCGGCCGCGAGGGCGGCGGCGAGCGGGCCCGGGGCGGGCAGGGTGACCGACTGCAGGACGGGCAGGTCCTGGCCGAACAGCGTCCGGAGCCGGGCGGTCTGGAACTCGCGGCGCCGGGCGGGGCCGGCCGCCGGGACGTCGAAGTCGGCGATGGCGCAGCCGCACGTCTCGGCGGTGCAGGTCAGCGGGCGTCCCCGGAACTCGGCGACCAGCCGGCAGTGCGCCAGCCGGCGCTGCCGGAGCTCGGCCCGCGCGGACGCGGCCTGCTCCAGCACCTGCTGCTCGGTGCCGGACCTCGGCGGCGGGGCCACCGCGCCGAGCACGCCGAACCCGGCGGCGGTCCGCAGGGCCGGGCGCACCGCCGCGGCGGCCGGCCCGGCGAGGCCGGCGATGGCCGTGCCGGCGAGCTGCCAGGCGAAGTCGGCGCGGTTGCGCGTCGCCTGGTCGAACCCGCTCTCGGCGGCGGACCCGGGCCCATCGAGGTCGGCGGCCTCCACCTGCCGCGACTGCGTGAGCAGCCGCCGCACCGCCGAGGCCGCCTCCAGGAACTCGGCGAGCGACACCTGGTCGTACGGCCAGGCGGGGTCGCGCTCGAAGCCCGGCTCCAGCGTCCAGTCCTCGCCGATCTTCGAGGCGTCCCGGCGCGGCCAGGCGGCCGCCTCGATCCGTCGCTCCAGTTCGGCGCCGGCGTCCGGGGCGGCGCCCCGGACCGGGGCGGCGACGTGGTCGACGGCGGGGATCTGCAGGTAGTCGAGGCTCAGCGGCGGCTGGACGGCGGTGCGCGTCCCGTCCGGCGAGCGCCAGGTGTTGCGCCACTTGACCCGCCAGTTCGGCGGCAGCAGCGCGGTGGCGAGGACGTCGGCGGGGGCCGCGGCGACGACCCGCGGCTGCTCGCCCACGGCGGCGCCCCAGCGGAGCTTGTCGAACCGGGCGTCGTGGTTGAACAGCAGGAGCACCCGGTGGGTGACCGCCGCGCCGCTGTCGGCCGTGCGGCAGAACTGGAGCTCCGGCGGGGTGCTCGCGCCGTGCGCGGAGGCGTCGAGGGCGGCGGCTGCCCGCGTGGCGTTGCCCTGGGCGATCTGGTGGACGCCCTCGGCGAGCAGCGCGTCCCCGACCGCGTCGACGGCGTCCGCGACGTCGGCGAGGACGTCCTCGACCGCCGTCCGGTCGCCGGGCGGGAGCGACGCGAGATCCGCCTCCAGGTCGCCCGCGCGGTACAGCCGGTGAAGCTCCAGCCCGTCGGTCACCGCGGTCGACTCCACGGCCGGTTCCGCGGTCCCCTCCGGCGTGACGGTGTGCGCGCGGACGGGCGCGGCGGCCCGGAACAGCGGCAGATGCTGGTCGAGGGGCCCGTCCGGGTGCTCGTGCAGGCCGCGTTCGAACCGGTAGCCGAGCAGCAGACCGAGAGGCTGCCCGGCGCGGACGCCCGCGACCAGCTGCTCGGCCAGCCGCACCCGCCGTGAGGTCAGGTCGACGGCCAGCGGATTCCCCTGCTCGTCGCGCCCTGCGGGATCATCGTCCGGCTGCGCGTCCGCGACGTCGTGGGAGCGCCAGCCGCTGCGCAGCACCGCCGCGGTGACCGCCTGGCCGAGCGTCGGCGCGTGCACGTGCCCGGCGCCGTCCGGGGCCGGGTGGAGCGGCCCCTCCGGGACGCCGTCGGGCAGCGGGACCTCCTCTCGGCCCACGGAGGGCGGCGCCAGGTCGCAGACCCATCCGTAGCCGCCGATGTGCGTCCCGGCGGCGTCTCCGGCGGGACGCTCCCGGACGAGCCGTTCCAGCCGGCGCGCCGGGAACGAGGTGATCCAGGCGTCCAGCCGGTGGGCGGTCAGGGCCAGGGTTCCCGCCACCTCGCGCTCCAGGCGCTCCGGGTCGACCCGGAGGTCCACGAGCCGGTCCAGCGCGTCGCGGAACTCTCTGATCCCGGCGGTGACGGCCGCGTGCCGCTCGTCGCCGGGCCGCTGCGCGGCGGCGAGGTAGTCGCCGACCGTCAGGGCCGGGTCGGCGCCGCCGCCGGGCAGCGGCAGCGCGAGGCGCCGCGCGAGCGTCGAGGTGACCTCGCGGGGGAAGACGTCCACCAGCTCGGGGTCGGGGACCTGCCCGACGCCCTCGATCAGCCCGGCCGCGTTGGAGTGCTCGCCCAGCAGCGCCGCGCGCAGCAGCCGCTGGAAGAGCGGCGCCGGTCCGGACGGCACGGGGACCTCGTCGGCGCGCAGCCCCGGCGCGGCCAGTTCCGTGAGGTACGCCCGGATCGCCGCCGCGTCGGCGCCCGCCACCGGCGTGCCGAGCCGGATCGACTTGTCGGCGAAGACCGCCAGGGCCAGCCGCGGGTCGTCGCCGGTCGCGAGCCCGAGGTCGGCGAGCAGCCGCCGGGTCGGCCCGGCCACCTGCTCGCGCCAGTCGCCGCCGAGCTCCAGGCGCGCGAATCGCCACAGCCAGGCGACGTACTCGTTGCCGAGCATGCCGCGCACCCGCATCTCGCGCGGGAGCGCGTCGGTGGCGAGGATGTCGAGCATGACGCCGTCGGGGTCGGCGAGGCCGGGGCGGATCCGCGGCACCGGCGACCGCGACCACACCCGGTTCATCAGCCGGACGAGCAGGTCGACCGCCCTGGCCTCCCCCGCGCCGCCGGACTTCCACCGGGCCATCGACGCGACCGGCAGCACCCCGTAGACCTGGGCGCCGACGCGCAGCGCGGGCAGCGGCCCGTCGGGGTGGACGTGGGAGACGAAGTGAGAGCGGACGGCGGGCAGGTCGGCGGTCCAGCCCGCCTCCGCGCCGTCCGCCAGGTGGCGGACGAGGTAGTCGAGCCCGACCGGCCAGAGCAGCCGCCGCACCGCCGCACCGGGACGGCGCAGGTCGTCGGCGCCGTTCGGGGCGCGGCCGAGCGCGGTGGCCGCCCCGGACGGGACGGGCCCGCGCCGCGTCCGCTCCAGGACGTCGCCGTCCCGGTGGGCGAGCGGGAGGCCCAGCGTGTCCGCGAGCAGGGCCGCCGCGGTCTCCGGGCGGGCCGCCGTCGCGGGCGCCCCGGTCACCCGCGCCGAGAGCGCCGCCTCGCGCGACCGGGGCGCGTAGCCGCTGGGCACGGTCTCGGTGTTGTTGGTCGGGGTGCCGGGCGGGACGAACCCGAGCCCGACCGTCGCGGCCTGCGCCTCCAACAGCTCCGACAGGATCGTGGCGCCCCGCGCGGGGGTGGCGCCCTCGTCGACGCCGTACACGGCGAGGAACGCGACGTGCTCGGTGACGCCCTCGACGACGGCCGCCATCCCGGCGTCGACCGCGGCCTGGAAGTCGACCAGCCAGCGCATGCCCTCGTCGACCGGAGGGTCCTCGTCGGTGAGGGGGCGGGCGGCGTCGTCACCGGTCCGGACGGGCGAGGGGCCGACCGCCAGGTCGGGCCGCACCTCGTTGGGGAAGTCCGCCTCGATGCCGCGCCCCCCGGCAAAGCGGGCGAAGAAGCGCCAGCGGGTGGGCAGCGCCCGGGCGCGCGGTGCCCGCATCCAGGTGCCGGTGCGTTCGAGGGGGCCGGGGAAATTCCCGGTGGCGTCCGGCTGCATCACCCGGGCGATCCAGGTGGCGCGGGGGGCGCCGTGGTACCGGACGAGCTCCTCCCAGGCGTCCGGCTCGCCGCCGCGCTCCCAGTAGCGGCGGCCTTCCCGCCGCTCCGCCGCGGTCAGCTCCGCCTCGTGCGAGTCGACGTGGATCTGGTCGGGGTAGACGCGGACGAGCAGCCGGGTGCCGTCGAACCTCGTCTCCAGCCGGACGGGCAGCAGCGTCACCGGGTACCGGGTGGACAGCGTCCACGCCGCGGCCGGGGCCTGCTCGGTCAGCGGTCGGGTCATCGGAGGGCTCCAAGGGCTCGCAGAGTTCCGGCGGTTCCGGCGAGGGCGGCCGGCTGCGGGTCGGGTGGCAGCAGGTCGCTCGCGTGCCGGGCGACGAGCGCGGGGCGCTGGAGGACGACGCGGGCCATGTCGGCGGCGTTGCGGCCGAAGACCGCGCCGTCCAGGGGCTCGCCGCCGAACCCGGCCGCGCCCGGCGACAGGAACCGCGCGTCCGCCGGAAGGTGGCCCCAGTGCAGGTCGTCCCAGTGGGCGCCCGACCAGGGCGTCCCCGGCACCCAGTCCTCGGGCGGGTCGTCCACGCCGAAGCGGGGCGCGGTGGGCTGCTCGCGCAGCAGGAAGAAGTACCCCGGCCTTCCGGCGGCCGGGTCGGCGTCGCCCCGGGCCTGCCCGGCGGTCAGCGGGAAGCCGAACAGCAGCAGGTCGGGGTCCAGCCGGGCGTGGAAGATCGGCGGGATGTCCGGGCCGGTGACGTCGCGCCGGCCGGCGGCCGTCCACGTCGCCGCGCGCATCGTGACGGCGGTGGCGGGGTAGCGGCGCAGCACCTCGCCGCGCACGACGAGGATCAGCGACCGCTCGTCCGGCCCGCCCACGGCGGTGAGGTGCGCGCCGAGCGGCCCGGCGCCCCACGCGGGGTCGGTGAACGGCGGGATGTCGGTCAGCGGGGCGCCGGCCGAGACCGCGTTCCGCACGTCCCAGAACTGCCGGAACCAGGTGTTGCGCGGGTCGGCGGGGAACTCCCGCCACAGCATCTCCCGGCTCGTCTCGTGGTTCAGGCCCACCATGAACGCCTCGATGAAGCGCGGGTTCGCGGCCAGCGCGGTCAGCGTCTCCGGCGCCACCTCCGGCAGGCCGGGGACGACGTTCTCCTGCGACAGGCCCCGCAGCAGCTCGTAGGCGGGCACGTTGAACGCGACGCCCGCGAGCAGCCGCCGCAGTGGATCGCCGGTGTCGGGGATCGCCGAGGCGAGCGGCCCGTCGCCGAGCCTCAGGCCGTCCAGGACCTTGGGCGGCACCGTGTCCTCGGGCCTGAGCCGGTCGCGGACCGCCGCCGCCGTGGCGTCCACCGGGACGGCCTCCCCGCGCGCGTCCCGCGCCAGGGCCTGCGCCGGGGCGAGGTACCGCTGGTGCCGCAGCGCCGCCTTCATGAAGTCGTCGCCCATGGCGGCGCGGTCGGCGACGAGGCTCGGCCGCAGGTCGGCGAGCGCGACGCCGCCGCCCCGGACGGACGCGCCGGGCAGCCGGTCGACGGGGCGCGACTCGCCCCAGCCGGTCGCGAACCCGTCCGGGTCGAGGTCGAACCCGATGCGGTAGGCGGCGTCGTTGCCGTCCGCGGTGCTCCCCACCCGGTAGACCAGCAGGTCGGGCCGGCGCGTGCCGCTGAAGTCGGCGACGACGATCCCGGCGCCGTGGTCCCAGCCGGCCTCCCGGTCCTCGGGGACGGGGACGGGCGCGCTCCAGCCGCCGAGGACGGCGCCGCGGCGGTTCACCGTCCGGCCGACGCCGTACCGGGCGACGGTGCGGCCCCACTCGTTCCCGCCGGTCCACAGCACGACCAGGTCGGGCCGCAGGTCCTGGCTGAGGTCGGCGACGTCCACGGCCACGTCGCCGAGCCCGCCGACCGTGTAGGGCAGCGTCACCGTGTCGCCCCAGCCGCCGGTGACGGCGCCGTCGTCGGAGATCCGCCAGCCGATCCGGTAGCAGATCCTGTCGCCGGAGGTGTAGACGAAGACCAGCTCGGCCCGGCCGTCGCCGTCCAGGTCGGCGAGCGCGATGTCGGCGCCCCGGACGGACGCGCCGACCGGGTCGTGCACGGGACGCGGCGCGCCCCAGCGGGCGGGCACGCCCTCGGCGTCGAGGTCGAAGCCGACCTGGTAGGCGACGTCGCCGAGCACGTTGCCCAGCACCACCATGGCCTGCGGGCCGGACGCGGTGATCCGTCCCACGGCGACCGCCATCACCTCCACGTCGATGCCGCCGAGGTCGGGGCCGGTGCGGGCGGCGGAGAACCCGCCGAGCCGTCCCTCCGCGTCGAAGCCGTGCGCGACCCGGTGCCGGACGTGCCCGGCGCCGCCCTCGCGGGAGAAGTCCGCCACGATCAGGGACGAGAACAGGCCGACGCGGGCCGCCCACCGGTTCTCCGGCGGCGGGACGTCGGCCGGCGCGCCGGCGCCCCGCAGGTCCCGGGGGGCGCCGTGGTCGCGCCACTGGCCGTTGTGGTCGACCGACACCAGCCGCCCGTCGGCGGCGATGGCGAACAGCTCGCTGTCGCGGCCGGGGCGCAGCGCGACCGGGCCCGGCTGCCGGAGCGCGAGCCCGCCGGACGGCGGGCGCAGGCGCGTGCCGCTCCAGTTCCACTGGTCGGCGACGGAGTCGATCCGGCAGAGCGAGAGGTCGTTCGGATCGGCGTCGGAGGCGACGAGCACGCCGATCGTGGGGCGGCCCGAGAAGTCCTTGCCGCTCTGCCGCGCCACGGACACCACGGACGTGCCGTCGTAGGGGCGCCACGCGTTCGCGATCGGGCGGAGGTCGCCGCGGGTGATGATCAGGTTCCCGTCGACGGAGGCGTACGCCATGCCCTTGAAGGCGCCGTAGTCGGGATAGGCGGCCGAGAGGTTGCCGTTGACGAGCGGCACGGTGCCGTCCCCGACGTTGAGGTTGGTCCACAGCGCGGCGCCGGTCCCCTGCCGGACGCACGCGTGGAGCCCGCCGAGGTTGGTCCTGACGTAGAGGAAGCCGCCGCCCCGGGTCGCGAGCGGCCCGACGGCCACCTCCTTCGGGCTGATCGTGGACGGCTTGCCGAGCGCCCGCCACGTCCAGGCGGCGGTCGCCGGATCGAAGTCGCAGGCGTGCAGGCCGCCGTCACCGCCGATCACGTAGACGCCGGTGCCGTGGGCGAGCGGATCGCTCCGGACGCCGTTCGGCGGGTACCCGCGGTCCTCCCACGCCCAGGCGCCCGGCACCCGGTCCCAGCGCCGCTCCCACAGCCGCCCGTCGGCCGTGCGGACCAGCACGCGGACCGGCCCGCCGTAGTCCAGCGCGGCCCCGGGGGACACCACTTTCTGACCGCTGGGCGGCAGTCCGTGGTCGTACCAGAGCCAGCCGCCCTCGACCAGGCGCCGCTCGAACAGATGGCCGTCGTCCGTCGCGGCGAAGAACCGGCCCTGCACCATGTCGCCGCCGGCGGTGGCGAGGGTCCGCGGCACCTCATCGGACACGTCGGCCGGGACGCTCGCGGCGGCGACCGCGGCGCTGTGGGCGGTGTCCCACCAGGGGTCGGCCATCGCGGCGCGGATGGACGCCTCGTCCAGCGTTCCCAGCGGCCGCCCGGTCACCTGCTCGAACGGGGCGCCGCCGGCGGGGACGTCGGCGGGCGGGACGGCCGTGTCGCCGGTCGCGAGCCGCTCCACGGCGGCCGGCGCGGCCCCGGCGCGCCGGGCCAGGGGGCCGCGCGGCCGCAGCAGCCGGCGCATCGGCACCGACGTGGCGGCCCGCAGCCCGGCGTTGCCGGCCAGCTCGTCGAGATCTCCTCCTGGACCAGCCGGGAGTCGCGGGCCAGCCCGCCGACCAGCGTCGG
>NZ_JBEZJP010000131.1:0-18692 GCF_040653175.1 Actinomadura sp. NPDC048032 | reverse complement strand
TCGCGGACGTGCCGGACCGGATCGGCCCGATGAGCCCGGTCGCGTCCACCCAGAAGATCACGCCGGGGACCAGGACGGGCGCGACGCTGCTCGCGAGGGCGGCAACCGCCGGCAGGGCGGCGAGGGCGGTCGCGGCGGCGAGCACCGCTCCTACTCGTCCGGCGAGCGCCGCGGCGGCGGTCCCCGGACCGGCGGCGGCTCCCACGGCAACCGCCGGGGCGGCTCCGCCTCCTTCGGGGGCGACCGCCGGACGGCCCGCACCAGCTGATCGACGACCGAAGAGCCCCCCACGCGAGTGCGGGGCTCTTCGCTTTCCGGGTGCGGGGGCGACGGGGCGCGGCGGTCAGCCGGCCTCCTCGCTGAGGACGTCGCCGTCGCGGGCGGCGGACTCGGCGCGCAGCCTGTCCTGGAGGATCTGCAGGCCCTCCAGGCCGTCCACCGAGAGGGCCGCGAGCTCGTCCAGCGACATCAGGGGGTCGGTGCGCAGGGGCGGCTGCCAGCCGCTCTCCTTGTCGTGGCTGCGCAGGATCTTGGCCGGGACGCCGCCGATGACCGAGTGGTCGGGGAACTCGCCGCGGACGACGGCGCCGCCGGCCACCGCGACGTTGCGGCCGAGGCGGGTGCCGGGAAGGATGATCGCCCCGGTGCCGATCCAGCAGCCGTCCCCGATCACCACCGGGTTGTTCTCCGGCCACTGCCGCCCGATCGGGGTGTGCAGGTCGCCGTAGGTGTGGTTCTGGTCGGTGATGTAGACGTTCGGGCCGGTGAAGACGTCGTCGCCGATCTCGATCGACTGGTGGCCGACGATGTGGGTGCCGCGGCCGAGCGAGCAGCTCCCGCCGATCCGGACGATGACGTCCGGCCCGAGGTCGAGGCCGGGCACGAACCCGGCGGAGATGGTGACGTGCGTGCCCACCAGCGTGTGGTCGCCGATCGAGATCCAGGGCTCGCCATAGATCGCGCCGGTCGGGAAGCCGATGCAGGCGCCTTCGCCCAGGTAGGCGAAACTGCGGCGGCCCGGCGTGTGCGGGGTGATCTCCCCGTGCCGCTGGATCCATTCCCAGGCGCGGTGCACGGCCGTGTGCACGCCCTGGCGCGCCCGCTGCTTCGCGCGGGCCGCCAGCACCTGCCGCAGGGGGCGTTTCGGCGACATGGCGTTCACCGTACCGGGTGGTAGCAACTCCCGTCCGCACCGGGACGGCGAAGGGCCCGGCCGCGGTGCGGCCGGGCCCTCACCCGTGCTTCCAGCGCGTTCGCAGGCCTCAGTGCGGTGAATGCACCTGGCCGTCCGCGTCGGCGCCGCTGACCGTCATGGAGTCGGCCGAGGTCGCGCTGCCGGAATGCTCACCCGACCCCTTGGCCATGTCGCGGACGGCGCCGCGCCGCGTGGCCACCGCGCCGGCCACTCCGACGGCGGCGACCACCCCCACCATCGCCATGACGGCGCCGCGCCCGGACTTCGCCGCCGACTTCGGCGGTTCCACCCGCCCCGCGACGTCGCTCAGGAACGAGCTCACCCGCGGGGCGAGCCCGGTCTCCACGTACCGGGCCGCATGACGCAGCCTCGGTGCGCTCCAGCCACGGGCGACCATCACGCGTTCGTTCGCGATGGGCCCGATCCGCTCGGCCGCGCCCGCGGCGCCCTGACGGCACGCGTCGACGCCCTGGCGGGCCGCCTGCTGGACGCGGCCGAGCCGGTCGACGACCTCGTCCTGCGGCTTCCGGCGGATATTGATCATTAGGGACACGCTAACCTCCCTGTTTGCGAGGTCCTGTCAGGCAGCCTTCCCAGCGAACGGGAGGTAAACACCGCGACCGTGACGAGCCTTCAACGGAAAGTGACGGATCCGGGCCTGGCCGGGACCCCGCACCGCACGTCACCGAACCCGTCGACGTCAAAGAATCCACCAAGAGGAGGCGGCCAGCGTGGCCAACGAGATCTTCGCGACGCTCACCACGTCGCTGGGCAAGATCGTCATCCAGCTGTACCCGGAGCACGCGCCCGAGACCGTGGCGAACTTCGTCGAGCTGGCGGAGGGCACCCGCACCTGGACCGACCCGCGCACCGGCCAGAAGTCGGACGCGCCGCTCTACAACGGAACGATCTTCCACCGGGTCATCGACGACTTCATGCTCCAGGGCGGCGACCCGCTCGGCACCGGCACCGGCGGCCCCGGCTACCAGTTCAAGGACGAGTTCCACCCTGACCTGAAGTTCGACCGCCCGTACCTGCTGGCGATGGCGAACGCGGGGCCCGGCACCAACGGCTCCCAGTTCTTCATCACGACGAACGTCGCGCACACGCGGCACCTGACCGGCCGGCACACCATCTTCGGCAAGGTCATCGAGGGCACCGACGTCGTCGACCGCATCAGCAAGGTCGAGACCGGGCGGATGGACCGCCCGAAGGAGGACGTCGTCATCGAGTCGGTGACGATCGAACGCCGTTAGACGTTGTCACGGTGAGACCCGCCACGGGTGAGCCGAGCGCCCGCCGCACGTAAGGCCCACGGAGCCGCTGATGAGCACAGACCAGAGTCCCGTTCCCGAGACCTCGGTGCCGACCTGCTACCGGCATCCGGGCCGCGAGACGTATGTGCGCTGCACCCGATGCGACCGCTTCATCTGCCCGGAGTGCATGCGGGACGCGGCGGTGGGGCACCAGTGCGTGGAGTGCGTCGCCGAGGGCAACCGGGGGGCCCGCAAGGCGGTCCCCCGGACGGTCCTCGGCGCGCGGGGCGGGGCGACGGCCGTGCCGATCGTCACCTACACGCTCATCGGCGCGTGCATCGCGGCGTACCTCGCCGAGCTGGCGTCCTGGCGCGTGGTCTGGGAGTTCATGATGCTCGGCCAGGGGGTGCTGCCCGGCGGGCAGGTCGGCGGGGTCGCCGAGGGCGAGTGGTACCGGCTGTTCACCACGATGTTCCTGCACCAGCGCGGCGGGTCGTTCGGCATCACCCACATCCTGTTCAACATGTGGGCGCTGTGGGCCGTCGGTCCCGCGCTGGAGCAGGTGCTCGGACGGTGGCGCTTCCTCGCCCTCTACGTGCTGTCGGGGCTCGGCGGCTCGGTGCTGCTGTACCTGGTCGGGTCCCCGCACGACTCGGCGGTCGGCGCGTCCGGGGCCATCTTCGGACTGTTCGGGGCGTACTTCGTGATCGGCCGCAGGCTCGGCGGGCCGGTCGGCCCCATCGTGGTCCTGCTGGTGATCAACCTGGTGATCACGTTCTCGGTGCCGGGCATCTCCTGGCAGGGCCACGTCGGCGGCCTGGCGGTGGGGGCGGCGCTGGCCGCGGCCTACGCCTACGCGCCGGAGGCGCGGCGCCGGCTGGTGCACATCGGCGCGCCGCTGGTCATGCTGGCGCTGCTCGCGGGGCTCGTGGTGCTCAGAACGGCCGAACTGAGCCCGGCGATGTAGCCGTGCGCGGGATGGCCGTGCGCGGGGCCGCCGCGCACGGCCGCACCGGCCGCCCGGCTCGCGCGCGGCGGCGTCCGCGCTCCGGCGCCTGTGGACACCCGCTGTGGAAAACCTGGGGAAAGGCGCGGTGAGAGATCCTCAACCTGTGGATAACTCGCGGTCAGCGCCAGCGGGTCGACAGGACCACGCCCAGGATGATCGCGGTGAAGCCGATTCCCAGGTTCCAGTTGTGCAGGTCGGTCATGTACGGCACGTCCGTACCCGTGCTGGCCGTCACGTAGAAGACAGCGATCCAGATCAGGCCGACGAGCCACAGAGCGACCATCGTCGGCACGAGCCAGCGCGGGCTGACCTCGGGCGCCTTGGACTTCTGCGGGGGCGTGTAGACGGCCTTCTTGCGCACTTTGGACTTGGCCACGGTGGGATCGATCTCCTCGGGCGTCCGGCGGCCGGAGCGTCGGACCGCGCATGGGTGTTTTGTCGGTTAGCGTAGTCGCTGGTGAGCAGCGTACGGCGTCCGGCGTGGGGAAGCATCATCCCAGTTCTCACGCTCCTTGCGGGAACCTTGTTCGCGGCGAGCGCGAGCACGGCCCGCGGCACGAGCCTGCGCGAACAGGGCCGGACCAGGATCACCGAGCTCATCACCGCGGAGCAGCGCCGGGGCCGGCAGGATCGTGCCGAGTACCGGCGACTGCGCCGCCAGGTCGACG
Organism: Actinomadura sp. NPDC048032; assembly: GCF_040653175.1. Taxonomy (NCBI): domain Bacteria; kingdom Bacillati; phylum Actinomycetota; class Actinomycetes; order Streptosporangiales; family Thermomonosporaceae; genus Actinomadura; species Actinomadura sp. NPDC048032. The sequence continues at coordinate 14,564 of NZ_JBEZJP010000131.1, read as the reverse complement.
GTATCTCCCGGGAGGCCGGACGTCACGACGCCCGGGTGAAAAACGCTCAGGCGGAGGCCGACCGGCTCGCCGCCGAGGCCGGTTTCACCCCCGCCGCCGGCCGCGCCGTCCGCGTCTCGCTGGACGACGCGCCGCAGCCGAAGTCGGGCGAGCTGCCCCGCGGCGTCCGCCCGGACGACCTGGTGGTGCACCAGGGCGACGTCCAGGCCGTCGTCAACGCGCTGTGGGCGGGCGGCGCCCGCGCCATGCAGATCATGGACCAGCGGGTGATCTCGACCAGCGCGGTGCGGTGCGTCGGCAATACGCTGATCCTCCAGGGCGTGGTGTACTCCCCGCCGTTCCGGATCACCGCCGTCGGAGATCCGGCCCGGCTGCGCGCCGCGCTCGGCGCGTCCCGCGAGATCGCGGTCTACCGCGAGTACGTCCGCGCCTATGGGCTCGGCTACGCGGTGCGGACGATGGAACGCGCCACGCTGCCGGCCTACACCGGCAACGTGACCATGAAGCACGCTACGGTTCCGGCGGAACCGCCCGAAGGCGGTTGAACCCCCCCGGAAGAGGAGGACGCGGTGCGGACGGTGATCCGTGGCATGGGCGAGCTGTGCATCACCGCCGGGCTGGTCGTCATGCTGTTCGTGACGTACGAGCTGTGGGGCACCGGCCAGTACACCAAGGGCGCCCAGGACGAGCTCGGCGACGAGATGATGAAGAACTGGCGGGCCACCAAGGTCACCACTGAGCGGGTCAGGCTCGGCCGGGGCCTCGCCGTGATCCGCATCCCCCGGTTCGGCGAGCACTACCGCTTCGTCGTGATCGAGGGCGTCGACCGGGCCGACCTGCGCAAGGGGCCCGGACACTACCCGGGCAGCGCGCTGCCGGGCCAGGTCGGGAACTTCGTGGTCTCCGGGCACCGGACCACCTACTCCGCGCCGTTCAACCGGCTCGGCGAACTCGAGCGCGGCGACAGGATCCTCATCGACACCCGGGACGAGCAGTACGTCTACAAGGTCACCGACCGGCGGATCGTGAAGCCGTCGGCGGTGGAGGTGACCGCGCCCGTCCCCTTCCACCCGAAGCGGCGGCCGACCGAGCGGCTCCTCACGCTCACCACCTGCCACCCGAAGTACTCCGCCGCCCAACGAATGGTCGTCTTCGGCGAGCTGGCCGAGGCCCTGCCGCGCGCGGCGTCGGCCCGGGCCGCCGGGACGTAGGAGGCCCCGTGTACGCATGGATCTGGCGCCGGCTGCCCGGCTCCTGGCAGACCAAGACCGCGACCGCGCTCGGACTGCTCGTCGCGGTCGCCGTCCTCCTCTGGTACGTCGTGTTCCCGTGGATCGAACCCAAGGTCCAGTTCGACCACGGCGTCGTGCAGGACCCGGCGCCGTCCGGCTCCGCCACCCCGGGCTGACCGGCGATGCGCGTCCTCGTCGTCGACAACCACGACAGCTTCGTCTACAACATCGTCCAGTACCTGCTGGAGCTCGGCGCCGACTGCCTGGTCAGGGACCGTTCGGACGTCGCCGTCGAGGACGCCGCCGGCGTCGACGGCGTCCTGCTCAGCCCCGGCCCCGGGCATCCCGCCGACGCCGGAGTCTGCCTCGACCTCGTGCGGGACGCCGAGCGCCGCGGCACGCCCCTGCTCGGCGTGTGCCTCGGCCACCAGGTGATCGCCCACGTGCACGGCGCGACGGTCGCCCGCGCCCCCGAGATCGTCCACGGCTTCACGAGCGAGATCCACCACGACGGCGCCGGCGTCTTCCGCGGCCTGCCGGACCCGTTCGCCGCGACCCGCTACCACTCGCTCGCCGTCGTGCCCGGGACGGTCCCGCCGGACGTCCTGGAGGTGACCGCCCGCACCGGCGACGGCGTCGTCATGGGCCTGCGCCACCGCGGCCGGCCCGTCGAGGGCGTCCAGTTCCACCCCGAGTCGATCCTCTCCACCGCGGGCCATCGACTGCTTCGGAACTGGCTCGAAACCTGCGATGACCTGAGGCGTCATCCCGCCGGACGGGGCTAGAGACACCCAACTCGCCCCAACTCAGAAAATTTCGATTGAAATCCGTAACGTCCGCTGGCGTCGCGACGAAGACCATAGCGAAGGGCTTCCGCCATTGCCCCCGAGTGGCGGAGGCCCTTCTCTCGTGCCCGGGCCCGTCCGGCCCCGCGACACGGCCCGCGAGACGCCCGAGGGCCCCGCCTCCAGAAGGAGACGGGGCCCTCGATCGTTCGGTCAGCCCTGGCCGTTGCCGGGGGGCCAGCCGGGCAGGCCCGGCGTCGGCGAGGTCGGGGTACCGGGCGGCGGCGTCTGCGGCTTCTGCGCCACGAAGATCGTCACCGTCTCGCCCGGCGCCACGGTGGCGCCCTCGCCCGGCTGCTGGTCGTACACGAAGCCGGGCGCGACCTGCTTGTCGGGCGGCGGCGCGCCCTTCTGCACGTTGCACCTCAGGCCCATGCCCTCCAGCTTGCCGCACGCGGCCCGCTGGCTGTTGTTGAACAGGCTCGGCACCTTCAGGCTCGACGGGCCCGTCGACACCGTCACCGTGACGTTCGAGCCCTTCGCCGCCTTCGTGCCGCCGGACGGGTCGGTCGAGATCACGTTGCCGCGCGGCACGGTGTCGTTCGAGTCGACCCGCTTGTCGACCTCGAACCCGCTGTCCTCCAGCGTCTTCTTCGCCGTGGCGTACGGCTTGCCGGTGACGTCAGGGACCTCGACCTCCGTCGGCGGCTTCCGGCCCTTGGAGACGACCAGCGTCACCGTGGCGCCCTTGGCGGCCTCCGTGCCGGGCTGCGGATCGGAGTTGATCACCTTGCCCTCGCCGATGTCGCTGCTGAAGGCGGTCTTCGACTCGCCGACCTTGAAGCCGAGCTTGGTGAGCTGGGCCGTCGCGTCGTCCTGCGAGACGTTGATGATGCTCTTCGGGATCGCGACCTGCTCGGCCTTGTCGTTGCCCTTGCTCATCAGCAGGCCGATGAGCGCGGCCCCGCCGATGAACAGGACCGCGAGCCCCACCCACAGCGCGGCCTTCTTGCCGGCGCCGCCGCGTCCGTCGTCGTCGTAGTGGGCGGGCGGCAGGCCGTAGCCGTCGTCCTGCGGCCGCACCTGCGTGCGCGCCGGGCCGCCGCCGTACGCGCCCATCACCTGCGTGCCCTGCGGCTGCTGGCCGCCCATCAGCATCGTGGACGCCGCCGTCGACGACACCGGCTGGCCCTGCAGGACGCGCTGGATCTCCTGCCGGAACTCCGTCGCGTTCTGGTAGCGGTGGTCGGCCTCCTTCGCCATCGCCTTCAGCACGATGGCGTCCGCCCACTGCGGGATCTGCGGGTCCACCTGCGACGGCGGGACCGGCTCCTCCCGCACGTGCTGGTAGGCGATTGCGACCGGGGAGTCGCCGGTGAATGGCGGCTTGCCGGTGAGCAGCTCGTACAGCACGCAACCGGTCGAGTAGATGTCGCTGCGAGCGTCCACCCGCTCGCCGCGCGCCTGCTCGGGCGACAGGTACTGCGCGGTGCCGATCACCTGGGCGGTCTGCGTCATCGTGGACGCCGTGTCGGCCATGGCCCGGGCGATGCCGAAGTCCATGACCTTGACCTCGTGCTGCCGGGTGAGCATCACGTTGGCCGGCTTGATGTCGCGGTGCACGATGCCGCCGCGGTGGCTGTAGTCCAGCGCCCGCAGGATCCCGTCGGTGATCTCCAGGGCCTTGTCGGGCAGCAGCGCGCGGTTCTCCCTGAGCAGGTCGCGCAGCGTGCTCCCGTCCACGTGCTCCATGACGATGTACGGGATCGGGGTGTCGCCGATCATGTCCTCGCCGGTGTCGTACACGGCGATGACCGAGGGGTGGTTCAGCGACGCGGCCGACTGGGCCTCGCGCCGGAACCGGGCCTGGAACGTGGGGTCGCGGGCCAGGTCGGAGCGCAGCGTCTTGACCGCGACCACGCGATCGAGGCGGCGGTCCCGGGCACGGTAGACCTCGGCCATGCCGCCGCGCCCGATCACCGTTTCGAGCTCGTAGCGGCCGCCGAGCAGCCGAGGTTGACTCATATGTGCACTTTCCCTCGTACGTCTACACCTTGTCTCCAGAACCTAGCTTCCCCTCCTGGGTCGGCGGGGGATCCGGGCTCGGAGTTGACGGAGTCGTGGTGCTCCCCGTCGGGGCGGGTGTGGGCTCAGGGGCGGTGGGAGTCGCCCGGGGCGGATTCCTTGATGGCTTGTGTGAGAGGGACGCCTGGGGCGGCGCCTGCGTTGACGGACGGATCCTATGCGTCCGGTGCCGCGGCGGGACAGCCGGCCTCGGAGTGCCCCGGGCCTTGCGCCGGGGCGGGGCGCCGGACGGCGCGGGGGTGGAGGCCGGAACGTCGACGCTGCCGTCCCCGACCGGCCGGGTGGCCGGGGTGGCGGGCGGCTCCCGCTCGTCCTCGCCCGGTCCGGCGAAGGCCAGCCCCTTCCACAGGGAGCCGACGACGATCACGCAGACCAGCACGACGGCCGCGACCGACGCGTACGCCAGTGCCGAGCGCCGTTGCCCGCTCACCGGTCCGCTGGAGAGGTTATCCGCCCCTTCGTCAGCGTCAAATCCCGACAAAGCCGACGATCTTGCGGGGCGGGGGCCGGGGCCCGCGCCCGAGGGCCTGCGTGCGCCCCGGCGCGCCGTGTCCAGCCGGGCGGTCTCGTGGGACGCGCCGGCGCGGCCCGTACTGAGCGACGCGCGGATCCCCAGCGCCCGCGCGGCGACCGTGTCGGCGTCCGCGGGACGGTCGCGCGGCTCCTTCGCGAGCATCTCCATGACCAGCTCGCGGGCCGACTCGGGAACCCGCGCCGGCAGCTCGGCGGGAGCGTCCCGGACGTGCTTGAGCGCCACCTCCACCGGCGTCGCCCCGTCGAACGGCGGCGCGCCGGTCAGGCACTCGTAGGCCACCGCGCCCAGCGAGTACAGGTCCGCCGCCGGGGAGAGCTCCAGGCCCTGCGCCTGCTCCGGGGAGATGTAGTGCGCGGTCCCCATGACCATCCCGGTCTGGGTCTGCGACGCCGCCGCCAGCCGGCGGGCGATCCCGAAGTCGGTGATCTTCAGGGTGCCGTCCGGGGCCACCATCAGGTTCGCCGGCTTGACGTCGCGGTGCACGATCCCGGCCGCGTGCGCGACCGCCAAAGCCCGCGCCGCCTGGACGATCAGATCGAGCACCGCCTCCAGCGGCAGCCCCCCGTCGCGCGCCAGGATCTCGTCCAGCGGCTCGCCCGGAACCAGCTCCATCACCAGGAACGTCCGCCCGGCCTGCTCGCCGTAGTCGAACGCCCGCGCGATGCCCGGATGCCGCAGCTCCGCCGCGAACCGCGCCTCCGACTCGAAACGGCCGCGCGCCCGCATGTCCGAGCCCAGCTCCAGGCGCAGCAGCTTCACCGCCACCGCCCGCCCCGACAGCGCGTCGGACGCGCGCCAGACCTCGCCCATCCCGCCGATCGCCAGCCGCTCCAGCAGCCGGTACCGGTCGTGCAGGACGAGGCCCGCACTCACTTCTGCAGAACCTTCGCCATGATCGCCGCCGCGACGGGGCCGGCGTTGCTCGCGCCGGAACCCGGGGCCTCGACCATCACGGCGAACGCGTAGCGCGGGCTCTGGGTCGGGCTGAACCCGACGAACCAGTTCGCGTTCGGGTTGCCCGGACCCTGCTCGGCGGTACCGGTCTTGCCGGCGACCCGCCTGCCCGCCAGGTTCTTCGCGGTGCCCTCGGAGACCACCGCGCGCATCATGTCCTCGAGCTGGCTCGCCTGGTCGCCGCTCATCGCCTCGCCGAACTCCTTCGGGGAGGCGTTGTAGAGCTCGCTCTGGTCCTTCGCGCGAACCTTCTGCACCACGTACGGGTTCATGATCTTGCCGCCGTTGGCGATCGAGCAGGCGACCAGCGCCATCTGCAGCGGCGTGGCCCGCACGTTCTCCTGGCCGATTCCGGACCGGGCCGTGCCGTCCTTGCCGGTCTCGATGGTGTTGCCCTTGGCGTCCTTGATCGACACCGGGATGTCGCTCTCCGCCGCGTACATGTCGGGCTCCAGCTGGACATGCTTGCCGAACCCGAACGGGGCGGCGCCGTCGTGCAGCTCCTGGATGCCCATGTCCAGCGCCATCTTCGCGAACGAGGTGTTGCAGGACTCGGCGAACGCGCCGCGCAGTGGGGCCGACCCGGCGCAGCTGCCGCTGTCGTGCGAGTTCGGCAGCGGACGGCCCGACTCCGGCAGGATCAGCTGCCCGGTGTTCACCGTGGACGAGCTGTTGAGGCCGAGCTTCTGCATCCCGATCGCCGACACGACCGCCTTGAACGAGGACCCGGGCGGGAACGTCTGGCTGAGCGCGTTGTCGACCAGCGGCTTGACGACGCCCTCGCCCTTGTCGAGCTGCTCCAGGCGCTTCCCGCCCTTCTCACCGGTCTGCGGCGCGACCTCGTTCGGGTCGAACGACGGCCACGACGCCGCCACCTTCACCGCGCCCGTCTTCACGTCGATCACCACCGCGCCGCCCCGGCGGCCCTGAGCCGTCCCCGCCTTCAGCTGCTCGTAGGCGGTGCGCTGCGCCTGCGGGTCGATCGTCAGCTCGACGTTGGCGCCCTCGGCCTTCTTACCGATGAACGTGTCGAACCAGCGCTGCTGCGTGATCCGCGTGTCCTTGCCGCCGAGCAGCGAGTTGTAGGCCCGCTCGACCTGGGTGGCGTTGCCGTTGAAGTACCCGGTGATCGGTGCGAAGACCGGCCCGTCCTTGTAGGTGCGGCCGTACTTCGGGTTGTCCTTGCCGGTCTCCTTCGAGGTCACCAGCACCTCGCCGCCCGCCGAGATCTGGCCGCGCGGCGAGTTGAACACGTCGGCGTACTGGCGGCTGTTGCGGGCGTCGGTCCGCAGGTCCTCCGCCTGGCTGCCCTGGACGTAGTTGACCTGCGCCATCAGTCCGAAGAACAGCAGCAACGCGAAGATCGCCACCCGTCGAACCGGCTTGTCCATGTTCATAGGGGGGAAGTCACCTCGTGCTCACGATCTGGGTCATGCCCTCGTCCTGGATCGCCTGCGGGGCCGGCTTGCGCGCGTCGTGGCTCATCCGCACCAGGATCGCGATCAGGATCCAGTTGGCCATCAGCGACGAACCGCCCTGGGACAGGAAGGGCGTCGTCAGGCCGGTGAGCGGGATGAGCCGCGTGACGCCCCCGACGATCACGAAGACCTGGAGGGCCAGCACGAACGACACGCCGCCCGCGAACAGCTTCAGGAACGGGTCCCGCGCCGCCACGGCCGTCTTCATCCCGCGTTGCACGATCAACGCGTATATCAGCAGCAGCACCATCAGCCCGGTCAGCCCGAGCTCCTCGCCGAGCGAGTCGAAGATGAAGTCGCTGAAGGACAGCGGCGTCCGCCACGGCTCGCCCTGGCCGAGCCCGGTGCCGAGGACGCCGCCCTGGCCGAGCGCGAACAGGCCCTTCATCAGCTGCGCGCTGTCGGAGTACTCCCCGCCCAGCTCCGCGCAGGCCGAGAAGCCCGGCGAGATGGTGCCCTGCGCCTTGTACTTCTTGTAGATGGTGGTGTCGGGGTTGACCGGGACGACCTTGCCGCTCTCCAGCAGGCAGCCGCCGTCGAAGTACGGCTTGGGGTTCTGCCAGATGTCGATGCGCTGGTTCACGTGGCCCATGAACGGCAGCAGCGTCGCGACGAACACGCCGACCGACAGCAGCCCGACACCGATCACCACCCACGACACCCGCTGGGTCGCGATGTAGAGCATCGACACGAACAGGCCGAAGAACAGCAGCGCGGTGCCGAGGTCCTTCTGCATGAACAGGACGCCGAGGCAGAAGAACCAGATCACCATGATCGGGCCGAGGTCGCGGGCCCGGGGCAGGCTGATCGGGCCGACCTTCTTGCCGATCAGCGACATCGCCTGGCGCTTGTTCACCAGATACCCGGCGAAGAAGACCACCAGCAGCAGCTTCGCGAACTCGCCCGGCTGCACCGAGAACGGACCCAGATGGATCCACACCCGGGCGCCGTTGATCTCCGCTCCGATGCCGGGGACGATCGGCAGCAGCAGCAGGACGACCGCGGTGAGCCCGATCAGGTACGTGTAGCGCTGCGCGGTCTTCGGCGTGAAGGACAGCGGAGCGTCCGGCTTGTCGGTGTCGCGCATGATCAGCACGGCCCCGACGAACAGGGCGATCCCGATGAACGTCCACATCAGCTGGCCGGGCGCGTCGGCGGCGTCCGGGAGCAGCTTCTTGCCCGCGGCCGCCGCGACCTTGCGGTCGTGGCTGGTGTCGAGGTCCAGGCGGTAGATCATCGCCAGCCCGATGCCGTTCAGCGCCACGGCGAGCGGCAGCAGCAGCGGGTCGGCGTAGGGGGTGAACTTCGCCTGGATCAGGTAGGCGATGAACGCCAGGACGGCCAGGCCGCCGCCGTACACGAACAGGCCGCCGGGGATGTTCCCGTCACGGGCGAGGCCGACCTCCGCGAACGCCGACAGCGTCAGGATCATCGCGAAGGCGAGCAGGGCCAGCGACGCGGCGTTGCGCCGCTGGTACGGGAGGTGGGCCCGGATCTGGTCCCCGATCGATTGCATTTACGAGCTCCCTCCGCTGGAGGGGCAGTCCTTGATGGACGGGGTGCGCTGCTTGCACTCTTCCCGGTGCGCGCCGAGCTGGTCGAGCTTGGCCTGCGCCGCCTTCTGCCCGATGAACACGAGGGTGCCCTTCTCGACCGCGGTCACGTCCGAGGCGGGCAGCTCGTCGATCCGGATGTCGCTCTTCTTGACCGAGGCCTGCCGGCAGTCCTGCTGCTCGCGGCCCTTCACCATGACGACCTTGCCGCCCTCGCCGATGAGCGAGTACTTGCAGACGGCGCTCTCCAGCTGCTTCAGCGCCTTCGGGCCGTCGACGGTGTAGGTGTCCTTGACCTGCGCCTGGAGCGCCTGGGGAAGGTCGGCCACCAGGATCGGCTGCTTCGGCTGCTCCTTCTTCGCGGCCTCGCGGGACAGGCTGAGGCCCGGCACCTTCTGCGTCGTCCCGCGGTAGAGGACGACCTCGCCGTCCTTGTTCGCGCCGATGTAGTAGCCGTTCCGGACGTTCTGCAGCAGCACGAACCCGCCCGCCACGACGCCCACCACGACCACGCCCGCCACCACGACCAGCCACGTCCAGCGCCGCGTGCCGCCGCGCCGCCCGCGCATCTGCCGGGCCTGCGGCATCGCGCCCGGCGCCGGCGGCGGGCCCATCGGGTCGCCCATCGGCATCGGGGCCTGCGGCGGCGGCATCTCGTCCACCGCCACCGGCGGCTGTGGCCGGGTCTCGCGCAGCTGCGCCGCCCGCCCCGCCGGGGTGTCGGCGACGGTCGTGTTGGACCCCGTCCCCCCGCCCGGCGGCTCCGGCGGCGCCGCGTTGGCCGCCGCGCCCACCGCGTGGCCGGGCCCGCCCGTCGGGGGCTGGCGCTCCAGGTCCACCACGTCGGCGACGACGCAGGTGATGTTGTCGGGGCCGCCGCCCCGGTTCGCCAGGTCGATCAGCTGCCGGACGGCCTGCTCGGGGTCGTCCACGTCCGTGAGCACCTGGAAGATCGTCTCCGCCGTGACGACGCCCGACAGGCCGTCGGAGCACAGCAGGTACCGGTCGCCGACCTTCGCCTCGCGCAGCGACAGGTCGGGATCGACCTCGCCGCGGCCGTCCAGCGCCCGCAGCAGCAGCGAGCGCTGCGGGTGCGAGGCCGCCTCGTCCGGGCTGATCCGCCCCTCGTCGACCAGGGACTGCACCAGCGTGTGGTCGTGCGTGATCTGGAACAGGCTGCCGTCGCGCAGCAGGTAGGCCCGCGAGTCCCCGATGTGCACCAGCGCGACCTGGTTGCCCGCCCACAGCATCGCCGTCAGCGTCGTCCCCATGCCCTGCAGGGCGGGGTCGGACTCCACGATGCGGTGCAGGTTGTCGTTCGCCGTCTTGACCGTGTGCTCCAGCGCGGCCAGCAGCTCGGTCGCCGGGAGGTCCTTGTCGAGCGCCCGCAGCGCCTCGATGGCCGCGGCGCTCGCGATCTCGCCGCCGACGTGCCCGCCCATCCCGTCGGCCACCGCGAGCAGGTGCGCGCCCGCGTACGCCGAGTCCTCGTTGCCCTCGCGCAGCATGCCGACGTCGGAGCGCGCGGCGTAGCGGATTCCCAGTGTCATTTGCGCAGCTCGATCACGGTCTTGCCGATACGGACCGGAACGCCCGGGGGAACCGGCATCGGCCGGCTCACCTTCGTGCGTCCGAGATACGTCCCATTGGTCGAGCCGAGATCTTCCACGATCCACTGACCGTCCTGCGCGAAAAGTCGGGCATGCCGGCTCGAAGCGTAGTCGTCGGTCACGACGAGCGTGGCGTCATTGGCCCGGCCGATGGTGATGGGCACCCCCGTGAGGTCGATGACGGTGCCGGCCCGCTCGCCCTGGACCACCACGAGCTTGGACGGGGCGCCGTGCTGGGCGCTGTGCTGCGGCCGCGGCGGCTTCGGCTGCCTGGCCGCCCGGGGTTGACGGGGCTGGGACGCGCGCGTGGCCGCCTTCGACGCGGCCTTGGAGCCGAACAGGTCGGCCCTGATCACGCCGACGGCCGCGATGACGAACAGCCACAGCACCGCGAGGAACGCCAGCTTGATCAGCGTGAGGGTGAATGGGGACATCGGAGTCGGGGTTACTCCCTATCGCGGCGGAACACAAGAGTGGTGCGGCCCATCGTGACCCGGGAGCCGTCGACCAGCGTGACCCGCCGGATCGGCTGCCCGTTCACGAACGAGCCGTTGGTCGACCCTAGATCCACGAGAGCGATTTCGGGACCTTCTACGCGGATCTCGGCATGGTGCCGTGACACGCCGGGGTCGACGAGGCGCAGGTCGCAGTCGGTGCCGCGACCCAGCAGGGTCACGGGAGTGTTGATCTCGTAGGTGCGCTGAGTCGTGTCCGATCCCTCCACCGCCGTGGTCACCAGAAGCCGCGGATGCCCCCCGAACACCCCGCCCCGGCCGCCCTGCGGCACGTCGCTCACCGGCCGGCGGATCTCCCCGCCCTCGACCGTCGAGCCCCGGATCACCCCCGACCTGATGCGGAACATGCCCGTGGCGAGATCTCCGGCGTTCTCGAACCGCACGCGCACCGGGCCCACGAAGGAGTACCCCTGCTCCTTCGCGTACTCGCGCGCGAGGTTCGCCAGCTCCTGGCTCAGGCTGTCGGCGTACACCTGGAGCCGCTGCCCGTCCTGCTGAGAGATCTCCACGACGAAGTCGTTCGGCACGAGCGTGCGGCCCTGTGCCACGATCGCCGCCCGATCGTCCATCTCGCGCTGCACAGCGCTGGCCACCTCGACCGGCTGCAGCTCGGACTTGAAGGCACGGGCGAAGGCCCCTTCGACCATGCCCTCAAGCCGTCGCTCGAAGCGCTGAATGACGCCCACGGGCACCTCCCTTCCCCACTGGTAGACGATCGTATCGGTGCGAAGGTTCGCTCGACGTATCTGGATACCTAACCACCCCCGACCCCGTGCTAGCCTTTTCAGGCACCCGGAAACGGGACGGCACCCACGGGCGGGTGGCGGAACGGCAGACGCGCACGGTTCAGGTCCGTGTGTCCGAAAGGATGTGAGGGTTCAAATCCCTCCTCGCCCACACAGGGGTAGTGACGCAAGTCCTTCCCTAACAGTGACGGAAAGAGCCCCCCAGCGACAAGCTGGGGGGCTCTTCCGCTTCCTGGAGGCCTCACCTGGGCCCCACGAGGGCCGCGGCCACCCGATCCCGGGAGCCTGAAGCCCACGGTCCCGCGTCGAGCACCTTCAAGGCATGCCTGTAGAAGTGCTGGTCATGTGGCCGGTGGTACTGGTGATGTCGCCGAACGGTGCCGGTCAGGCGGCGTCGTCGAGTCTTCGGGATGGGGCGAACTCGCTGAGCCTAGGTCCGCTGGGTCGCGTAGTACTTGATCAGCTGGTCGGTGCGGTCCTCCGGCCACGGACAGCGGATGTCGCCGTGGGTGGCAGCGAAGAACAACTCCAGCTGCACGTGCCATGCGGCGAGCGAGGTCGGAAGCAGGTGGGCCGACTGCCGCGGCAGTGTTTGGGTCAGCTCGACGCGGACACCCAGCCGGGGATCGGAGAAGATCTCCCAGCGCACCTTGCCGGCCGGCGTCCCGTCGTGCGACCACTCGTACTCCAGCAGCCGTGGCGGGTCGACCGCGGTGACCTTGCCGGCCTGCACGTACGCGTTGGTCGCTCGGGTGGGCGGTTCGACGCCCATCGAGGGCGTGGTGTCCTCAACGAGCAGCCGCCACACCTCGCCGACAGGTTTCCAAACCAGGTCGCGGGCGAAGTGGAGTTCATAACCGTCGCCGGTGTCGCGGACCGTGCCCTCGCCAAGGCCGAACTTGTCGATGTAGTGCTCCACCTGCCCCAGCCAGTCGGCCCGTGCCGGCACGGGCGCGCCGTCGAGCGAGCCGGCCAGCTCGTCCAGGCACGTGTCCCAGCCGGCGGCCGTTCGGCCGGCGCCCAGCAGGCCCACCCGGCCGCCGCCGATGGTCTGCGTGAACACCAGCAGGCAGCCGTCGCCGTCCGGGATCAGCTCGAATCGCAGTACATCGGAGTTCCAGCGGAACGCGAACACCCTCGGCGGGTCGACCTCGAGCACCTCACCGTCCGACGCGTCGTCCACCGTCGACTCCTCGGGGAAGACGAACCGCATCGGGGCGCCGGGACGTAGCTCGGCCTCGACCTTGGCGGGAAACCAGTGCGCCATCTCCGCCGGGTCGCTCACCGCCCGCCAGACCTTCGCGGGCGGGTGGGCCAGCCGCCGCTCGAAGCGAAGCGTCGGCTCCCCGTGGAAGGTCTGCAGGGTTGCGTCCTTTGTCATGAGGTTCCCCCGTTGAAGTCGTCCGGCATGGTGTCCAGGTGGGTTTCGAGTGCGTCGAGGCTGGCGGTCCACAGGCGCCGGTAGGGCGCGAGCCACGCATCGATCTCGGCGAGCGGCGCCGGGTGCAGCCGGTACCAACGGCGCTGCGCGTCCTGCCGGACCTCGACGAGCCCGGCGCCGCGCAGCACCTTCAGGTGCTTGGACACCGTCGGCTGGGTCAGTTCCAGCTGCACCACCAGGTCGCCGACCAGTCGTTCACCGTCGCGCAGCAGATCGAGGATCTCCCTGCGACGCGGCTCGGCCAGCACTTCGAACATTGATGCCACAACGGCAATATAGCCCACTCGGCATATAACCGCCAAGGTTCCGAGCCTGGATCACCGACCGCTGGGACACCGGCGGACCGTCCGGGAGCAGCAAGGCGGCTCCAACGGCGAACGCGCCGCTGGCCCCCCGCGCTGCCCGTCGGCGAGACGAGCCACGGGCGGCTGGATGAACAACGAGATCACGAAACGGGGCTTCGCGGTCCATCACGGCCGCTCCACCGGCGGCAACGTCAACACGCTGTCGCCCGGCCCGGTCGAAGGAGACCGGATGCGCCGCAACTTCGCCTCGGACGCCCGGCGTACCGGCCGGTCCGCGCAGGACAGCGAGGCGGAGTTCGTCTCCCGCGCCGCACTGCGCCGTATGCTCACCGAGGAGGAGGTCGCGGCCGCCGTCGTCGCCATGCTCACCATGCCGGGGCTCACCGGTGCCGACATCGATCTGTCCGCCGGCATGGTCGCACGATAGGTGGCCTAAGGCGTTCACGGCCGTCAAGGGAGGCGCCGTAACCCGCGGCATCGGCCGAGCCGCCGCTCGCGAGAGCGGCTGTCCCTTTAGGCGTGGTTCGTGGTGGTGGCGGAGGGCGGCCGTGGCGCAGGCCCTCGCCGGGCGCGGCCCGATGATGATCACGATCGGGTTTCGGGGGGCAACCCGGTCGCCGGGCCGGACGTCCTGACAACGCTGATCATCGCGCCCACCCAAGGGACACTCGTGCTTCGTATCGCCACCACCGGGATGACGTCCGTCCTCATCCTCGGCACATTGACGGCCGCTCCCGCCCTCGCCGACGGGGCGGCGTCCATCGTGCTCGCCGCCCAGGCCGCCTCCGTCGACCCCGACAACCCCACGACCACGATCACCGGGAAGGTCGTCGCCGCGGACGGAACCCCCGCCGCGAGCATCCCGGTCGACCTGTCCACGAACACCGGATGGGGCTCGGTCGACGACGCCACCACCGCCGACGACGGCACCTTCACCGCGACGCTGAGGCCCAACGGGGCGAGCGACTCGGTGAGCGTCTGGGCCGATGTGCCGTCGCTCGGACTCCACTCCGACGCGGTGACCGTCCAGGTCGTCCACGGGAAGACGCAGACGACCCTGATCGGGAGCCGAGCCGGCCTGGACGAGGGCCAGCCCCTCACCCTCAGCGGTCAGGTCACCTACCAGGGCAGGCCGCTGTCCGGACGGACGGTCGCCATCGACCCCGCCGTCGACCCGTCCCGCTGCACCACGCCCATGTACACCTTCCAGGCCAGAACGGACGCCGAAGGCCGGTTCAGCAGCACCATCAAGCCACCGCCACCGACCGGTGGAAGGCGCTCAAGGACGCCGGGGCGCGCCCGCAGCGGCCGCTGTGGGCCTCGAC
>NZ_JBEZJP010000130.1:0-18833 GCF_040653175.1 Actinomadura sp. NPDC048032 | reverse complement strand
AGCGGCGCGATCCGCTCCTCGCCCGCGAGCCACGGGTCTGCGATTGCTGCATCGCCTCGGTTCGCCTGGCGGCTCACTCGGCGATCAGGTTCTCGCAGGCTCGAACCTGGCTTCGCTCGCAATCGCGACGGTTTGGCTTGTTGGTGGTTGCTGTAGTGGTTGCTGTCGTTGCGTTCGACGGTTGCTGTCCTTGTGTCCGACGGTTGCTGGCCCTGTGTCCGACGGTTGCGGTCCTTGGGTCGACTGTTGCGCTTTGCGGGTCTCTGGGCTTTCAGTCCTGGGTGTAGGACAGGATGTCGCCTGGCTGGCAGTCGAGCTCGCGGCAGAGGGCGCTTAGGGTGGTGAACCGGATCGCCTTGGCGCGGCCGTTCTTCAGGATGGACAGGTTCACGGGGGTCACGCCCACGCGTTCGGCCAGCTCGACCAGGGTGATGCCGCGGTCGGCGAGGATCTTGTCCAGGTGGACGGTGATCTGGTGGGGGTCCTCGGGCGGCATCAGACCAGGCCCTCGGTGTCGGCGCGCAGGCGGGCGCCGTGCCCGAACGCCCCGGCCAGCGCGGCGATCAGGATGGCCAGCAGGACGGTGGAGGCCCGCACTGTGAAGCCGATCTCGACCGCGTCCTCGATCGGGGTGCCGCTGACCAGCGCGTTCGTCGTGAGCATGTCGAGGGCGGGGGCGGCCGTGCCGAGCAGCAGGACGGCGGTGGAGATCGCGAAGAGCCGCCGGACGTTCGCCGGGACGAAGACGTCGCCGGTGCGGAACGTCGCGGCCATCCGCATCAGGATCGACAGGATCGCGATGATCAGCGCGGCGCGGAGGACCTCGGGGGCGGCGAGCAGCACCCGGTCCCCGAGGCCGGGGTCGCCGACCGCCAGCTCGGCGTGGTGGGTGCCGCGCAGGACCGTTCCGCCGGCCGCGAGGTCCGGCACCCGCGCGGTGGAGCGCAGGTCGACGTCGCGGGTGTCGATCGGCGGGAAGGGCCCGGTCACGCCGAGGATCGGGAAGAGGGCCTGGAAGAGTCCGACCAGCAGCAGGCCGAGCCCGATGAGCAGTTCCAGGAAACGGCTGTCGATCTTCGTCCAGCGCGCGGCCAGTGTCATGTCTCGACTCTCCTTGGGGGTGTATCGTTTTTCGATAATAACGATAAACGATATGCTCTCGTCAAGTCCCTGTCCGTCCGGCCGGTCGCCGGGGGAGCGGTCAGGGGTGCGCGCCGTCGAGGATCACGCGGAGCTGCTCGGCGCGGCCGCCGGTGATGGCGCCCTCCCGGGCGCGGGTGGCGATCTTGTGCCGCAGGGCGGCGACGTCCGCGCGGCCGTGCCGCCCGTGGTGGAGCATTCGCTCGATCACGTTGCCGAGGTCGAGGCCGACGTCGTCGCGGACGTCCCCCGCGGCCACTCCCTCGTCCACGGCGTGCCGCAACCTCATGAGGACCTCGTCGACGCTCGGTTCCGTCGGCGGCGCCTGAGGGGGAGCGGGCGGGGGCGAGGGCGTCCGCGGACCTGACTCCGCGGGCGGGGACGGTGCGGGCGGGGACGCCGCCTGGAGCGGGAGCAGCCGTCCGGCGGAGTCGTCGCGGGCCGAGAGGGTGTCGCCGATCCCGAGGACGAGCACGGTCGCCGCCGCGATCGTGGCGGCGACGCCGGCCAGCGCGAGCCAGGGGAAGCGGGCGGCGGGCGGCGTCCGGGGGAGGTCCTCGCGCCGCCACGCCGCGGCGTCCCGCCGCCCCGTCATGCCCGGACGGTCGCGAGGACGCGGTTCAGTTCGTCGGCGAGCCCGGGTGACAGGCCGCGCTCCCTCCGCCGGGTGGCGATCTTGTCGTGGAGTTCGGCGATCCGGCCTCCGACGTCGACGTCGCGGTCGGCGGTGAGGTCGTTCTCCAGGTTCGTGATGACGTTGTCGAGGTCGATCGCGACATCGGAGCGGATCTCTCCGGCGGCGTAGCCGCGGCTGACGATGGGGCGCAGCCGGCCCAGCGCGTCGGTGACGCGGGAGGCGGTCGGCGGCGGCGTCCGGGGCGCCGGGGCGGTGATCGTCCGTGCCGGGGCCGGGACGGCGGCCGGGGAGCGTGGCGCCGACAGCAGGACCGCCGCGGCGGCCGTGACCGGGATCGCCGCTACCAGGGCGAGCGCGGCGAGGCGGGCGTGCCCGCGACGGGGCGTCTCGGGCGGAGGCGGCGGAGGGGGCAGGGCACCGGGCCGGCCCGTGCCCAGGGCGGTGAGGACGGCGTTCGGCGGTCCCTCGTCGCGGACGAGGAGAGCGGCGACCTCGGCGGCGGACGGGGCGTCCGGGCCCGTGCAGCGGGCGGCGAGCGCGGACAGCTCCTCGGACGCGCCGGGGGCGACGCAGGCGGCGATGACGGCGCCGAGCGCGCGCACGTCGGCGGCCTCGGTGCCGCCGCCCGCCGGTGCGCGGAGGACGCCGCCGATGCCGGTGTCGACGACCTTCACGTCGACGCCGGCGTCCCCGTAGGCGAGCACGACCCTGTCCGGCGTGAGGTCGCCGTGCGTCACGCCCGCGGTGTGCGCGGCCTCCAGCGCCCCCGCGATCCGGCCGCACACGGCGGCCGCCTCGGACGCGGCGAGCGGTCCGCGCCGCAGCCGGACGGCGAGGGTCTCGCCCGCCAGGAACTCGGTCACGACGAAGGACACGAGCCGTCCGGACGCGTCGCGGGTCTGGTCGCTGTCGAAGACCGTCTCCAGCGCGGCGTGGGAGAGCGCGGCGGCGCGGTTCACTCCCTGCCGGAACCTCCGTTGCGGACCCGCGCCCGCGGGCGCCGGGACCTTCACCGCGACGGGACGGCCCAGCAGCTCGTCCCAGGCGCGCCAGACCTCCATGGTGCCGCCGTCGTCGAGGCGTTCCACGAGGCGGTAGCGCTCCGTCAGCCGCAGGCCCGGTTCCACTGGACGTCACCCTCCGGTGCCGGGCGCGGTCCCCGGCTCGCCAGGAGGTACGCGCCGCCGGCCCCGGCGGGTTCGACGGACCCGGCCGGGGCGGCGGCCGCGCTCACCCGGGCGTCACACGCGGCTCGGCGACCGCTCGGCCCGCCACGCGGCGAGCAGCTCGCGCAGGCTCTCCTCGTACCGGGCGATGTTCGCGGTCTTGACGTCCTCGTAACCGCGGATCATGTCCGGCAGCTCGGCGATCCGGACGGCGGCCTCGTGCCGGCCGTCCCCGGCGGCGCCCGCGTCCAGCCCGGCCACCAGCTCGTTCAGCACCGCGACGTACCCGGTGACGAGGCGGCGCTCGGCGCGCCGCTGCGCCGTGGCGCCGAACGGGTCGAGCGGGGTGCCGCGCAGCCGCCGCATCGCGCGCAGCGCGCGGAACGCCGGGCGGGCCGTGCGGCCGAGGGCGATCTTCCGGTCCACCCCGACGGCCCGCAGCAGCGGCGGGTGCAGCATGTACGCGACCGTGGAGCCGGGCCCGAACTGCTCCTCGACGCGCCGGGCGAGCTCCGGGTCGAGGTGCAGGCGGGCCACCTCGTACTCGTCCTTGTAGGCCATCAGCTTGTACAGGTTGCGCGCGACGGCGACCGCGAGGCGCCGCCCGCCGGCGCCCGCCGCCTCCTCGGCCCGGGCGACGCGCAGGACCGCGTCCAGGTACCGCTCGGCGAGCGCCAGGTTCTGGTAGGCGGCGAGGTCGGGCACGCGGATCCGCAGGACGCGGGCCAGCTCGCCGTCCACGCCGGACGCGTCGACGAGGTCCATCGCGGCGGACGCCGTCGAGTCCAGCGGGCGCGGCGCGACCTGCGCGGCCGGCGCCGCGGCGTCGTCCAGGCTCTCGGGTTCGAGCACGAGGCGGCGCCCGGCGCGGAACGCCTGGATGTTCGCCTCCACCTGCACGCCGTTCAGCGTGAGGGCCTCCTCGACGGCCTTCGCCGACAGCGGCAGCAGCCCCGCCTGGTAGGCGGCGCCGACCACCACGAAGTTGGCCGTGGTCGTGGCGCCGAACCAGCGCTCGGCGAGCGCGAGGGCGTCGAGCGCGACCAGCCGGTCCGCGCGGGTGCGCTCGGCGATCCGCTTGACCAGCGACGCGCTCGGCGGCAGCGACGCCGAGGTGTCGACGATCATCCGTCCGGTCGGCACCTCGCTGGTCGACACGACCGCGGCGGTCCGGTCCGGCGCGCAGCGGCGCAGGTTGGCCTCGCTCGTCCCGGCCAGCGAGTCGAACACGAGGTAGGCGTCGGCGCCGCCCGCGCCGACCATGCCCGGCCGGTCCGGGCCGGCGGTCCCGATGCGCAGGTGCGACACGACGGCGCCGGCCTTCTGGCTCAACCCCGTCTGGTCGAGCGCGCGGGCGTGCCGGCCGTCGATGAGGGCCGCCGTGGCGAGCACCTGGTTCACCGTCACGACGCCGGTGCCGCCGATGCCGACGAGCAGCACGTCCGCCGACTCGGGCCGTGACCCGGGCTCCTCCAGCTCGCCGATCGGCGGCAGGGTCCGCGCCGCCCGGACCTTCGTGCCGGGCAGGACGGTGACGAACGAGGGGCAGTCGCCGTCCACGCAGGAGTAGTCCTTGTTGCAGGACGTCTGGTTGATCTGCGTCTTGCGGCCGAACTCGGTCTCGACCGGCTCCACGCTGAGGCAGTTCGACTTGGTGCCGCAGTCGCCGCACCCTTCGCAGACGGCCTCGTTGATCAGGACGCGGGTCTGCGGGTCGGGGACGAGGCCGCGCTTGCGCTTGCGCCGCGTCTCGGCCGCGCACGCCTGGTCGTACAGCAGCACGGTCACGCCCGGGATCTCGCGCAGCTCCCGCTGGACGGCGTCGAGGTCGTCGCGGTGCCGGACCCGGACGCCGGGCGCCCAGTCCGTCCCGCGCGGGTAGCGGGACGGGTCGTCCGCCACCACCACGATCTTCGCGACGCCCTCGGCGTGCAGCATCCGGGTGATCGCCGCCGGGTCGGCGCCGCCGTCGGCCTGCTGCCCGCCGGTCATCGCCACGGCCGCGTTGTAGAGGATCTTGAAGGTGATGCTGGTGCCGGCGGCGACGGCCTGCCGGACCGCGAGGCTGCCGGAGTGGAAGAACGTCCCGTCGCCGAGGTTCTGGAACATGTGCCCGGTCTCGGAGAACGGCGCCGCGCCCACCCACATCGCGCCCTCGCCGCCCATCTGCGTGGTGCCGATGCCGCGGTCGGTGAACACGGTCATCACGTGGCAGCCGATGCCGCTCGCCGCGATCGACCCGTCCGGGACGACCGTCGACCGGTTGTGGGGGCAGCCCGAGCAGAAGTACGGGGTGCGCGCCGGGGCGAGCAGGTTGATCTGCGGCTTGCGGGGCTTCAGCACCGCGTCGCGCAGGTCCACGTGCTCCTCGCCGACGCGGTCGGCAAGGAGCCTGGCGAGGGCCTTCACGAGCCGGTCCGCGTCCAGGCCCCCGTCGGGCGGGATCAGCCCGGCGCCGTCCGGGCCGTTCTTGCCGTACACGGCGGGACGCTCCGCAAGGTCGTACAGGACGTCGCGGATCTGCGACTCGACGAACGGCCGCTTCTCCTCCACGACGACGATCTCGCGCAGCCCCCGGGCGAACTCCCGGATCCGGTCCGCGTCCAGCGGGTAGATCAGCGCGAGGCGCAGCAGCCGGACGCCCCGGCGTGCCAGGGCCTCGTCGTCGAGCCCGAGGCGGTCGAGGGCCTCGCGCAGCTCCACGTAGGCAGTGCCACAACCAAGGTCACAGAGTGTGTCTTGGCGGAGTTCAGGCTGCGGCCAGAAGTGAGGACACCTGGCGCCGCCGTCGCTCTCAACGACATCCGGGCGACAAACGCCCTGGTCAGGACGGTTGTGTGCCGCGACTAGGACGACGCCCGTATTTGACGCTCGCCCCGCATGTTGCTTTGATGGCATGCAGAACTCCTGTGTGCTACCCAGTGACGATGGGACAGAGGTGTTCGTAAGGGCCGGTCGGGAGAGAGCCACCTCTCCTGCCGGCCCGCCCTGATTATGGACATGCTTTTCGGACGTCCATAATTGGCATGATGATCGTATTATGGTTAGTGGATCACCTGCCTTTGGACTCGCTCGACCACAAGGGCGCGAGACTGGAGACGCGAGAACTTTCGAGTGTCACCAGTTTAACCTGACCATGCCGTCAACGATGAACTAGACATAAGTTTACAAAACGCCTAATTCGGACAGCAGCTCGATCATCGAATTAGGTGTCTACCTGCAGGTTCAGCCTGTCGAACAGTCTCTCGAAGGAACGAAAGGGCACCCCGCCCGGCGTGTCGGGCGCACATGAGACCGCTTACCGCACCGGGTCCGCATTCACCCACACGCGCGCGAAGCTCTCCAGGTATGTGCTTGCCATGTCCCCGTCTTCCACACGCCGCAGATGAAGCACTGGCGCATGGGATGCAGCGATGCCGTAGGCGTGCGGGTTGATCAGTAGGTCATCATCGGCGCGATAGATGGAGTTGTAGAGCACGGTGTCATGTAGCCGGATCTCGACTCCCTTCACCTCACGTAGGGCGCGGTAGTGGACCAGGGCGTTCCGGATCTTCGCGGCCATGGATTCGCCAACGCCCTCGTCGCTCCCACGCTCAGCCACGCATACGCCGTCCGGGTCGCCGAGCAGGATGCGAACCGCGACCCCGTCACGCGCCCGCTGTGCGAGAACGCGCATGATGCCCATGTCCTCGGCGAGGAATAGTCCCGCGTAGGCCAGGACGCCGATCTCCTCGCGGGCGGTCCGGAAGAGCTGATGCCACACCGATCGAGGCACGGCCCATCGGTGGGGGTAGGTCGCCAAGACGTCGATCGCCGGCGGATCTACTCGGACGTTCGTCATGGCGAGGTGCGGCCACAGGTCGGCCTCGTCTCGTCCGACTAGTGAGGCAACCCGCGTCCGGTGGCGCGGGTAGGGCACGCGCCCCGCGACCCACCGCTGGACGGTCTTTGGGTCCACACGCAACCGCGCCGCAACGTCGGCTTCGGTCAGGCGCGCGTCTGCAAGGGCGCGTCGAAACAAGTCGTTCATCGGGCCTCCTGCGGTGCAAGTGAGAACGACGCATGAACGACGCTAACAGAAGACGTCCCTAGACGTCCCTAGATGCCGATGGAGAGGTCCCACACCGGACGGAAGGCTCGGGACACAGGCGAACACGCCACCTCGTACAAACGAACCCGCAAGACGAGGAGCCCACCCCATGGCCACCGAACAGCCCCCTCAGACCAATCCCGACCCCTTCAAAGCCGAAGCAGAGGCGGCAGAGAAGGCGCTCGCCGACTTGCGCCGGGACTTCACCGGTTACCGCATATGGCGTGCCACCCGGTGGGACGGACGTC
Organism: Actinomadura sp. NPDC048032; assembly: GCF_040653175.1. Classification (NCBI taxonomy): domain Bacteria; kingdom Bacillati; phylum Actinomycetota; class Actinomycetes; order Streptosporangiales; family Thermomonosporaceae; genus Actinomadura; species Actinomadura sp. NPDC048032. Next base: position 11,552 of record NZ_JBEZJP010000130.1, on the reverse strand, counting down.
TCGGAGACTGGGTGGCGAGCTTGCACGACCCGCGCGCCGGCGTGGATCCGACGGTGATCGCATCGAATCCCGCCGAGTTGCGTAAGGCCCTCGTCCACGAGGGCGAGCGCGCCAAGAACGCGTGTCCAAGGACCCGGTGATGGCACGGGAGCGAGCCCCACAACTGTCACCGGAGGAGGCCGTGATGGGGAGCACGGCCTCATGGGGTGGGGAGGAGGTGGCGCGGTTGGTGCTGCTTCCCCCGAACGCACCGACCGCGCTCCCTCCGCCCACCTACAGCGGCCCATGGCGCGCACGCTGGCACCTCACGCGTCTCGCCCTCGTCCTGCGCTGTGACGGATGGACGACCCAACTCCGCACCGAGACTCCCCGCACCCTCCTACGCGTCTACTCAAAAGGCGCGCCCACCATCGGCGAGAGCATCTCTGTTGCCTGGGGCAACGGCACCTGGTGGTACCTATCCAGCACCGGCCTATGGCTCACGCCCTGCAAACGCCTCTGCCTCGCGGCGGACAAGCTGAACATCCTGCTCCAACCCTGGGTTGCGGTGGCATTCGATCCCCTGAGAGACGAGTAGCCCTGACATGACCCGCCGCACGGCATGGGGAACCTACGTGTACATCACCCGCGTGCTACGGCACCGACTCACAGATGGCACCTACACCCCCGGCGCCCGTCTACCAAGCGAGGCCGTCCTCTGTACCGAGTTCGGTGTTGTCCGCAGCACCGTGCGGCGGGCTCTGTCAGCCCTCCAAACCGAAGGCCTCATCACCGTCCGCCCAGGCGTGGGCCGATTCGTCCCAGACCCCAACGTCCCACCACGCACGCGCACGGAACACATCGCGGCAAAGCTGCGCCAACAGATCGAAACCGGACAGTTTCAAGCGGGCGACGCGCTCCCCAGCGAGAACCAACTCGCCCGACGCCACGGCGTATCCCGCTCCACCGCCCGCGCGGCCCTCATCACCCTCGAAACCGCCGGCCTGGTCACCTGCGTCCACGGCAGAGGACGCCTCGTCCGCTCAGACGTCCCCACATGAGCCCTCCACGCCCGTGGACGTCCACCCTCTCGCGCGTAGCGTCGACCTCATGAGAAAGAACACCGCAGCATGGGCAAGAGACCTCGCACGAAAGCACCTAGAGACCACCCTGCCTCGTCGCTGGGCACACACTCAGGGCGTGGCCCGGCAAGCTCGCAGACTCGCCCTCATACTCGGGAACAGGGCCGATCTTCTGGAGGCCGCGGCCTGGCTACATGACATCGGCTACGCCCCTGATCTCGTGGACACTGGCTTCCACCCTTTGGACGGCGCCCGCTATCTTCGAGACTTTTGGAAAGCCGATATTCATCTGTGCCGCCTCGTCGCACATCATTCCTGTGCGATTGTGGAAGCAAATCAACGAGGCCTCGGGGAACCACTAGGCCAAGAATTCTCAACAGAGTTGCCAGAATTGAGTCGATACCTAATATATTGCGATATGACCACAAGCAAGGACGGAACAGAGATAGAAGTCGGAGATCGGATATCTGAAATCCAAGTGCGCTATGGACAAGGTCATCCAGTTAGCCGTTCCATCTCAGAATCCAGGTTCGCCCTAGAAAGGGCAGTAGAGGAAACGGCATTGGAGCTATCCAAAGTAGCTCCTTGAATGAGGACACCCCCCACGTGTAGTCAGGATGGATAGAACGGCATGAGTTCACCCACGAGGTAGCGGTGATCAACCCTCCCCGGGGCTCGCTCGTTAAGCACCAAGCACTCTTCTCCGCCAATCTCAAAGATCCAATCGAGGCAGGAGCCGCATGGAGTGAAGCGATCGCGCTCAGCCGCAATCATTACGACAATTGCATTCGCTGCTCCACCAGCCACAAGACTAGAGAGTGCATTTACCTCAGCATGGATATCGTGCGATCTGAACCGATGCTCCAAATTACAACCTGCAAATATGCGATCATCGCCGGAAAGGACTGCACACCCAACTGCAGTAGGCCCATACAGCCTCGCATTCTTGCGGACCAGCCAAGCGGCATCCGAAAGCAGCCGAAGCTGATTCTGATCGATCTCAATCACATTTCCTCACTTCTATGATTCTGCAACGATAGCATCCATCACTCTCGTCCACCTGCGCTGACTAATGGGGTCTGAGGCAACCCCAATCAGCTGCTGGATCAAGGGTGCGACTGAAGAAGCCCAATCAGAAGGCTTAGGCCTTATGACAAGCGCCTTAGCCAACTCGCCTTGCATGCGCGAATCCAGCATGCCTTGCTGCGCGAATCCAATAAGCTCACGAATCAGTTGATCCCTCAGCGCAGGTTGATCGGTGGCCGCCGCAACCTCGACGAGAGAACGGATTGCCCCATAACGGACCCACTGATCACTATCCCGCATCGCATCGAGTAGTGCATCAGATGCGCTCGGAGATCCGTGTGCGCCCAAGACGTGGACCGAGCGCCAGCGCTCGACGGGAGTGCTGCCAGACACTGAAGTCTCGATAACAAAGCTAGCAGCGTCTGGAGTGAGCGTGGCCCTGCGAAGTACATTGGCCAGGGTCCACCCAATTATCGAATCCTCTTGCTTGAGACCCTCAACAAGAGGAAAATCTGCCTCAATGCCATCTGGAAGCGTAAATATCTGCTTCCATTGATTGAAGTCTTCATCGGTCGACGACACGTTTGCCACAATATCGAAAAGCTCTTGCCTGCTTTGCAATGCGAGGAGTTGTCTTCCGATTCCGGAATTATCAATGCGAAGCGCATCAGTTACAGTTGCGACAGTTGCCGCGATCGGATCCCAGCGCTTATCAGCGAGCATGGCAAGGATGGTCCAGCGTGTCTCGTCGCGGACATGCTGAGTAAGAGCATAAGCGGCTCCAAAATAATTCCAATCATATATGGAGCGAATAAGTTCGTCGCAGCGCCTCCGCAGAGGCACTTGTTCCACCATGAGGCGGAGAGCGTCAAAAGAGGCGGCATTGAGGGTGATTACTCCGAATGCGGCCGGGCCCCACAGATCAGGGTTATTCTTGAGATAGCGCGCGGCTAGGAAATCGTGCAGAAGATGGTGAGAATACCAAATCTGTCCCGACCTCTCTCGAGTTGCGCCAGCTTCCGACAAAGCCGCGGCAGCCTCTTCGGATACCTCGTCCCTAAACCATTCAGAGCTAAACGATCGGCTTCGATACCTCTCATAAGCAGCAAATGCCGCGTAACCTAGTTGATCCAAGACGCCGTCGTCGAGATGAACTCTCTGATGGAAATAGGCAGCGATTGCCTCAGTGCCGCTCGGACTTGCAAAGTCCACGCTTATCGCGGCGTCCAGAAAGAAGGGGCGCCTAAGCATGCTGATGTCCTGAGGTAGTTCTTGCATCTCGCCGGCCTCACTCCACACGCGAGCGACTTCACCACTCGACAGAGGCAGCACTGTCAACAGATTCCAGCGATGAAGCGAGATCGGGCGACGGACAAGCCTGTCAGTTACAACCACACTAATGAACGGAAATCTTCCGGCAATTTCGTCAAGCGCCTCCAGTACGGCCTCTGCCCCTTCACGTGCCACTTCGTTGAGCCCGTCAGCAAGCAGCAGAACCTTTGGCGCCTGGCCTGAATATGTGAGGATCGATCGCAAATCCGAACTCGCTGCAGTGAGCAAGCCATTCAACACCTCTGCAACGTTGTTGCCAACAATCGGTCGTTCAAGAGAGGTAAGGGTCCTGATGGATACCCAAATAGGCACAACGGTCTCTTGACGTACAGCAGCCCTGAGGGTTCGAGCTAGAAGCCACGTCTTTCCACTCCCGGCCTCAGCGGATACAATCACTCTTCCTTTATCCATAGTCAACTCAAGGAGGTCTTCCTCTCTAATAGTAGTAAGGTCCCGGCTGGCCAGCAGGTCGTCATAAGTGTCTGCTAGGCCGAGTTCAAGGTGGATTTGCGGTCGATCACCAAGAACCCTCGAAGCCAAATCCAGAGCTTCTTGCCTCAGGGACTCCCAATCATCTGCGGCATCCTTATGCATCAACACCACTCTCCTCTTGCGAGATCCTCGGATCGGGCTCTGATGCCAGGATGTCGTTTACCACTCTGCGCGCAAACGTTGCTGCTATCCGAGCCGCCAGGGGCTTGAACTTCTGACGCGTTTCATCATTGTCAGCCTGGCCAATTAAATCTGAAACTCCCCGCACAATAAGAAGCCGCGGGTTATATTGCGGGTTCGAACGAGCTGCCGCCACAGAGCGGCACAAGCCCACCGATTCCATATCTATTGCAGCCGCTACTTGTCCAAACTCGGATAGCAGCTGAGACTGCTCCTCACTGTCAGGGTCCCCGTATACTTTGTCACCAGCAACGAGACCGGCAATATGTACCTTTGGTTTTTCTGCTGCCGGAAGCTTGTGAATAAGCTCCTCAGGGATCCAGGTATCGTCATCTCTTAGAGGGGCAGCATAGCTTCTGTGTAGGTAGATCGCCGGGTGGTCGTACGCGATAAACCTTCGCTGCTGTCCCCCCGTAGTGAGTTTTGCAAAGGCTGCGTAGTGGACATAATCAGGGACGACTATGTCGCCAACGGCGATATTTTCATAGCTGTCAATGCCGCCCGCTATACCCACGAGGACGAGAACTTGCGGTTGCCAATGTTCGATCACATCTCTTATCGCCTCGCCAGATTGAAGGTTGTTTCGCCCGATCTCACAATTGACTATCTCTGGATGCTGGGGCCTTTGATTCTCACCAGTGAAGTAGTGTGTATGAGCTACCCTCTGCGTGAGATCAAAGATGCTCCGCACTGCCTCCGTTTCTTCTTTTATTACAGAGAGCACCGCAATCCGGGCGTGCCCGTAACGGCCGGCAGTCAGAGGCACGCCACACTCCCCTTGTCGGCCGCCAAGCCAAATCCCGTGTTACAAGACCTCATCATGCCACAGACCCCTGACAGTCCTTGAGGATTAAGTCTGCACTTTCACAATCCGCCAACATGCTCACTTACCTCCTAAGGTCGGCATATGCAATTATTTGTTGCCCCAGTATCCCAATCGGAATCAGTTCGATAGATCCACATACGATGAGAGTAGTGCTGTGTGGGCCGATCGCAAGATAGGCAACAACTGCTGCAATCGAGGATCCACAGAAGGTAATCAGATCCACACTTAGCTGGAGGTACTTGCGCAGGACACGACGGCTATCGCTTCGGTGATAGCCTTCCCAGCCGAATATTGGTCCGTGCGGATCAGAGAGCGACGTTAGTCTCGGGGTCAACTCCTCCCGAACATACTCTCCAATCGCCGAGATTTTTTGGTCATTTACCAGGTACGCCCACCCCAGAATAATCGCCACGAGTGGGAGAGTAAGGACTAGTCCTATATGCCCTTTTGGTGAAAACGTAAAGCCAACTACGGCAGCCATGGCCGCCAAGGTGACGTACAGAAGATTGTCCCTGAATCCAATTCGAACTTTTTGCTCTTCTTTTATGCGTTCGTATTCCGCAAGCAGAAGTTGGCTTTCACTAATTTCCGCGTCTTGCGACAACCTGCCCCCTAACGGGTATCCCAATTTTCCAACCGTCATACGAGCGAGATCTGGACTAAGTCCTAGGCTATGCCTGGATGCCAACTCGCCCGTCAGGAAATAATAGGCGAGCATTCGCCTTGCAAATAGTCTTCGATTCGAGCGCGCATTGATCGGTCCATAGGGAGCTTTCCAAGGGCGCCACGCTGAACCCAGCGTACGTTCCTGCTTTCATTGCTGCCCCGGATACTTCCCCCGATTTTATGGCCTACCAAGACGAGTGAGAACTCCTGGCGAACTTCGTTGTCGCTGGTATAGAGAATGACATGTTTGGGATCGCTGTAGACGCCTACAAATCCGGTGATCTCAATGTCGATGCCAGTTTCTTCTTTGGTTTCACGTATGGCGGCATCAGTCACGGACTCACCTATGTCCACTGCGCCGCCTGGCAGCGCCCAGTTGTCGTTGTCGGTACGGCAGATCAGGAGGATCTCGCCCTTGTCGTTCTCCACAACGGTGTTTACGGAGGGAATGATCCTGTTGGCTTTGGGAGCGTTGGGGTCGTCGTAGTAGTCGATCCTGCGGCCCATGTCAGTCCCCCGGTATGGGTGTGGCGCCGTCCCAGACGCGTTCGAAGCTCTCTAGGTAAGTGTTGACCAAGTCTCCGCCGGCTATGCGGCGGAGGTGCCAGACGGGGGCGTGGGGGCCGGTGACGCCGTAGACGTGGGTATTGACGAGGAGCTGGTCATCGGCGCGGTAGATGGAGTTGTAGAGGACCGTGCGGTGAAAGCGGAACTCGACCCCGTCTTGCCTGCGCAGATTCTTGTAGAGAACTAGGGCGTTGCGAATCTTTGCGGCCTGGGCGTCGCCTACGCCCTCGTCGTCGCCTCGTTCGGCTACCTGTGGGCTGTCCGGGTCGCCCAGGAGGATGCGGACGCGGACACCGGCCTCGGCTTTCTCGGCGAACGTGCGTTGGATGCCGGAGTCTTCGGAGAGGAAGAGGCCGGAGTAGACCAGAACGCCGATCTCTTCCTTGGCGGTGGCGAAGAGACGTCCCCATGCGTCCCTCGGGACGGATGTCCGGTGCGGGTAGATCGTCACTAGTTCGCTGCTGGACGCTGCGGTGACCTGCTCATTGGAGAGGGCGTCTGGCCACAGGAAAGTCTCGTCTACGCCCAATCGCGAAGCTACTGCGTAGCGATGCCGCCGGTAGGGGGTGCGGTCTTTGGTGATCCACCGTTCTACTGTTTTTGGGTCCACGTCGAGCGACTCGGCGAGCGTGGCGATAGTCAGGCCCTGCTCTAGTAGAGCGGCGCGTAGGCGTTCGTTCGGCATGCACCCGTCCGGATTCCGGGACGTCCTAGGACGCGGTCAAGCCTATGAGGACGTCATGAACACGTCCAGTCATGTAGTGATCTCGTCCCGCAGGTCAGGCGCACTCTCTTTCTCGTAGACACCGACCGCCCGGACCGTCCCCGCCGGATACGGGCCTTACGAGAGGAGTGGTCAAAGATGATCCTCGTTCTGGCAGCGATCCTTGCCGTCTTCCTCGCTGGCTCCACCTGCGGAATCTTCGCGATGCTCGTCATCGGTATCCACGCCGAAGAGCGCCGGACCGCGCGAGGGCTCGCCGAGCCGTCCCGTGTCGGTACCGCATCCAGGCGGGTGCTCAGCACCCGCACGTGCGACGACGCGCCGGCCCGCGTACCGGCGGGGCGGTGAACATGCGCATGCCTCGCGCCATCACCGGTCACACGTGCCCCTGCGGGGCACGCGTCGAACCCGGTAGCCGGAGGTGCCGCAAGTGCCGCGCTCGCGCCCGGTGGCTCCGGCGCGGGCGCGGCCCGCAGTACCCGGCTCCGTGGCTGTGAGGAGGGTGCGTCAGTGAACGTCTCTGTTCCCCTGGTGGCGATCCTCGGCGCCGTGGTGTGGGTCGCGTGGCGGTACATGGGACTTCGAGGTTGGCACATCGCGGTGTGCCTGCTGTTCGGGTTCTTCCTCGCTGCGACCAGCGCCGCGCCGGAAATCCGCCGGCTGGTGGCTGTCCTCGTCCGGTCGCTTTCTCAGCACTGACGTCCCCTACCGAAAGGAGGGATGCCTTGGTGCCTGATACACCGCCGCATGTCCAAGTCAACGTTCAAGAGGTGCGAACGCGGAGCCTCGCCGCGCGTGAGATCCTCTCCAGCCTTTCCGACGCGATGCCGTCCATCGAGGATCTGTGGGCGCGGCTCTACGCCGCGCTCGCCGATGTTCCTCAACTCCTCTCCGAGATATCCCGGCTCTCGTCCCTGCTGGCGATGGTCCGGCGCGATCGCGCGAATCTGGCGGCTGCGGGGCGAGCCACTCTCCGAGCCGACCGCGACGGCGAGCCGGATCCGCTGTACTACCTGCGCGATGAACTGCGCGCGCAAGGGCACCTTCCCCCGGACTCATGGGGGCGCTCATGAGCCGGGCGCGTCAGATGCGGCGGCATGCGCAGAAGATGCGGCGCAGTGGGTTGCAGCCCATGGTGATCATCGATCGTGACGACCAGTTCTCGGAAGTGGCCGCCGTCCTTCTCGCGCGGGCCCTGTGGCGGTACCGGTCTGAACTGGGACCGGTCTACTTGGTGGCCTCGCTCGCAGTAGGGGGCGCGGTCCTGCATCTCACGCACCCGGAGTGGTGGCCGTGGCTGCTGGCCCTGGCTGGCTTGGCTGCATGGGTGCTCGCCATGTTCGGGGAGAGGTTGGGCCTATCGCCGCGAATCGAGCGGCTGTATGCCGCTGGCGTCGTGTTGGGGGCTGGTGGGTGGCTGTCTGCGGCTACTGCACTCGGGCCCACGGTCCCGCCGCTTCCTGTGATCCTCGCTGGGGGCGCAATCGCGCTCGCTGCGCCGTGGTGGGCGCACCGGAGGCGGCGCGCCAGAGTGCGAGTCGATCGGCAGATAGCCGCGTGGCCGGAGATCGCGGAGGACGTCGGGCTCGCCGGTTCACGCGCGCAGTCCGCGGTGGTGGACGTGTGGGGATGGCGTGCACGGTTCGCCCTGGCACGCGGTCAGACGATCCAGGACGTCATCGCCAGGGTTCCGGCTATCGAGTCGGCGCTTGGGACGTTCCGGGGCGCTGTGCGTGTCGCACCGACGCGCGACGGCAAGGCCAACCGGTTCGAGTTGCGGGTGCTCGACAGAGACCCGCACGCCGATGCGATCCCGTGGCCGGGACCGTCCGTCTCCTCCATTACCGAACCGATCGACCTCGGCCCGTTCGAGGACGCGACCGGCGCGCGTGTGCTGCTGCTGCGGCGACACGGGCTCTTCGGGGGCGTGGCCGGCTCCGGGAAGAGCGGCGGCGTCAACGTCCTGATGGGCAACCTCAGCGCGTGCCGGGACGTCGTTATCTGGGCCGTCGATCTCAAGCGCGGGATGGAGCTCCAGCCGTGGGCGTCCTGTATCGATCGGCTCGCCACCACACCGGAGCAAGCCCGCGCCATGCTGCGCGACGCCGTCACCGTCCTGGAAGCGCGTGCCGAATGGCTCACGGCCAACGGGCGGCGCGTGTGGGATCCGACTCCGGAACATCCCGCGCTTGTCATCGTCGTGGACGAGTACGCCGAACTCGCCGATGACGCTCCCGACGCAGCAAGCGACACGGACTCGATCGCGCGGCGGGGGCGCGCCGTCGCCGTGACGCTCATTGCGGCGACCCAGCGGCCCACACAGAAAGCCATGGGCAAGGGTGCCGTTCGGTCACAGATGGACGTCCGCGTGAGCTTTCGCGTCCGTGAGCGCAAGGACGTCGATCTCATTCTCGGGCAGGGGATGCTCAGCGCCGGATGGCGCGCGCACACGCTCAACGCTCCCGGCAAGTTCCTTCTCTCCGCGCCCGAACACGACACACCTCGACGAGGCCGCGCCTACCTGCTCACCGATGCCATCGTGGCCGAGACAGCAGAGCGCCATGCGACCATCCGTCCGACGCTGGACGAGGTCTCCCTACGCGCGGTGGACGAGGCACACATGGCGTCAGCCTCCGAGCCGTCCGTCCTCGTAGCGCCGTCCCGTGAAGACCACGCGGAGACAGCGCTGAGGGAGGCCCTGGACGGTGCGCCAGAGGAGGGCCTCCCGATCGCTCACCTTCTGATGCTCACAGAGCTGAGCCGTCCCACCCTCTATCGGCGCCTCGCCGAACTGGTGAAGGCCGGCCACGCCGTCCAGGTCGGACGAGGCCGCTACAAGGCGCCCGATCACACCTCGTAATCGTCTCAACGTCTCGTCTCGCGCACGCGTCTGCACGTATGGGCGGCTGAGACGTCCATGAGACGAGACGAGAGACAAGCACACACCGCAACCGAGGAGATGGTCCCCACCCACATCCGCGCACGGCCCCGGGACGAAGCCCGGGTGAGAGGAGGTGGTGTCCCCTGCAGGCGTACACCGTCGAGCAAGTGGCCGAGATCCTCAGCATCGGACGGGACAAGGTCTACTTCCTGATCCGCACCGGCCAACTCCGCAGCATCAAGATCGGCAAGCTGCGCCGCATCACTGACCGGCACCTCGCCGAGTTCGTCACCTCCCTGGAAGAGCCCTCCCTCGAAGAAGCCAAGCGCTGACACCCGCGCGGGAGGCCCGTCCGGACACCTCGCTCCGCAGAACGGGCCTCCCAACCTAGGGACGTCTTGGGACGTCTTGAGTTATGGTCGGTGGTGACCTCGACCGATACGAGGAGGGATCCGTTGGCGAAGATCCTGGTCGGCAAGTACGAGGGATCGATCTACGAGGAGGGCGACGGGTACACCGGCGCGCTCTCGCTCGGCTTCGGCCCGGACGGCAAGCGCAAGCGGCTCAAGAGGAAGGGGCGCACCAAGACAGAGGTCAAGGACAAGCTCAAAGAGGCCGTCGAAGAGCTGAGCAAGGGCGTCAAGACGGACCGCAACTACTACGTCCGGGACGCGGTAGAGGAGTTCCTCGCCGCGTTCGCCAAGTCCGGCAAGTCGCCGGAGACCAACGAGGTCTACCGGTCACTCGCCGATCATCAGCTCATCCCGTTCATCGGACGGACGCGCCTCAAGGAACTCACAGCCGACGACGTCGAGACGTGGCTCAACGGCAGAGCCGAACACCTCACCTCGTCCTCGCTCGGCATCGTCCACAGCATCCTCAAGCGCTCGATCCGCAGAGCGGCGCGCCATGACCGCATCGGCCGGAACGTCGCAGAACTGGTGGACACCCCGGACGGCAAGCCCGCCCGAAAGTCGCGCTCGCTCAGCCTGGTGCAAGCGAGCACGCTGCTAGAAGAGGCGAGCAAGCCGGTGCACCGGTTTGGCGCATACGTTGTCCTGGCGATCGTCTCGGGGCTCCGCACTGAGGAACTCCGCACCCTCAGGTGGAGCGACGTCGATCTGGACAAGGCGACCGTCTACGTCCTGCGAGCCGACCGCCACAAGGGCGAGACCAAGACGGCGCTCAGCCGCCGCGGACTCGGCATCGCAGACATGGGCGTGGACGTGCTCCGCAGCCACAAGACGAGGCAGGCGGCCGAGAAGCTCAAGGCCGGCGAGGCGTACCAGGACAACGATCTCGTGTTCTGCCACGAGGACGGACGCCCCTACACGGCCCAACACGTCCGGCACCGGTTCCGCAGAGTGCTCACAGCGGCGAAGCTCAACCCCGCCGAGTGGTGCCCCCGCGAGCTACGGCACACCTTCGTGTCCCTCATGAGTGACCACGAGGTCCCCATAGAGAAGATCAGCATCCTCGTCGGGCACTCCAGCACAAAGATCACCGAAACCGTCTACCGCCACCAGCTCAAGCCCGAGATCCGCGACGGCGCTGAGCACATGAACGACATCTTCACCCGCAAGACCAAGTCCGCGTAGGGACGAGCGTGCTCCCGACCTGGCTCCCCAAGACACCGGATGCAAAGGCGCCCCTCCCCCACCTGGATCGACACAGAATCCAGGCTTGGGCCTCACTTAGGGAACCCCTGAGTCAGCCATATTCGCACCCCGTCCGGCACCGTCCGGGGAAGTCGGTCAAGGAGCCGCTCACCTGCGAAAACAGGGGAAGGAGCCCACG
>NZ_JBEZJP010000129.1:0-19131 GCF_040653175.1 Actinomadura sp. NPDC048032 | reverse complement strand
GGGCCGGACCGCGAGGTCCGGCCCCGGCCCTGTCACGAGGCGACCGGCTCGGTCTCCGGGTAGTGGCAGGCGACCTGGCGGCCCGCGGCCATCCTGAGGGACGGCGGCTCGGTGCGGCACCGCTCCTGCGCCTTGAAGCACCGCGGGTGGAAGGGGCAGCCGGGCGGCGGCGCCGACGGGCTCGGCGGGTCGCCGCGGAGCACGATGCGCTCCCGCGCCCGCTCGGCCACCGGGTCGGGCAGCGGGATCGCCGACAGCAGAGCCCTGGTGTAGGGGTGCGCCGGCGCGCCGTAGACCACGTCCCGGGCCCCGGTCTCCACGATCCGGCCGAGGTACATCACGGCGATCCGGTCGCACACGTGCCGGACGACCGCGAGGTCGTGCGCGATGAACACGTACGCCAGGCCGAGCCGGCGCCGCAGGCCCGCCAGCAGGTTGACGATCTGGGCCTGGATCGACACGTCCAGGGCCGACACCGGCTCGTCCGCGACGACCAGCCGGGGGCCGGTGACCAGGGCCCGGGCGATCCCGATCCGTTGGGCCTGCCCGCCGGAGAACTCGTGCGGGTACCGGTCGAGGTGCTCGGCGCCGAGCCCGACGTACTCCAGCATCTCCTGGACGCGGGGCAGCGGGTCCCGCTCGCCCTGCGCCCGCAGCGGCTCGGCCACGATGGAGCCGACGGTGTGGCGCGGGTTCAGCGAGGCGAACGGGTCCTGGAAGATGATCTGCAGGTCGCGGCGCAGCGGCCGCATCTCCCGCTGGGACAGCCCGGTGATGTCCTCGCCGTCGAAGACGATCCGCCCGGCCGTGGGGTCAAGGAGCCGGACGAGCATCCGCCCGGTCGTGGACTTGCCGCAGCCGGACTCGCCGACCAGGCCGAGCGTCTCCCCGGCCCGCACCTCCAGGTCCAGGCCGTTCACCGCCCGCACGGCGCCGCGCCGCGTCTGGAACGTCTTGGTCAGGCCTTCCAGGCGGAGCAGCGCCGTCATCGGGGTCCCTTCGCGATCGTGAGCAGGTGGCAGGCCGCCGGGTGGGACGTGCCGAGGAGCGCCGGACGGGTCGTCTCGCACACCTCGACCCGTTCGGCGCACCGCGGATGGAACGGGCACCCCGCCGGCGGAGACAGCGGAGACGGCGGGGTGCCCGCGATCGGGGCCAGCTCGCCGGGCGGGCCGGTGAGCCGGGGGAGGGAGCCGAGGAGCCCGCGGGTGTAGGGGTGCAGGGGCACGGCGAACAGCGCGTCGGCCGGCGCCCGCTCGACCGCCCGTCCCGCGTACATGACCAGGACGTCGTCGGCGACCCGCGCGACCACCCCCAGATCGTGCGTGATCATCAGGACCGCCAGCCCGCGCTCGCGCTGGATCCGCGCGATCAGCTCCAGGATCTGCGCCTGGACGGTCACGTCCAGGGCGGTGGTCGGCTCGTCGGCGATCAGCAGGTCGGGCTCGCAGGCGAGCGCCATGGCGATCATCACGCGCTGGCGCATCCCGCCGGAGAACCGGTGCGGGTGGTCGCCCGCCCGCTCCCGGGCGTCGGGGATGCCGACGTCGGCGAGGACCCGGACGGCCTCCTCGCGCGCCGCGCGGCGGGACGAGCCGAAGTGCAGCCGCCGCGCCTCGGCGATCTGCTCGCCCACGGTGTAGTGCGGATGCAGCGACGACAGCGGGTCCTGGAAGATCATCGCGACCTTCCGGCCGCGCAGCGCGCGGACGCGCTCGCGGTCCGCCCCGACGATCCGCGTCCCCGCCACCTCGATCGACCCGCTCACCCGGGCGCCGCCCAGCAGCCCCATGATCGCCAGGCTGGTGACGGACTTGCCGGAACCGGACTCGCCGACGATGCCCAGGGTGCGGCCCTCCTCCAGGGAGAACGACAGCCCGTCCACCGCGCGGATCGTCCCCTTCGCGGTGCGGAACTCCACGGCGAGGTCCCGGACGCTCAGCAAGCTCATGCGCGCTCCTTCTGAGGGGCGCTGAGGGGCGGCCCCCCCCGCACCCCCGGCTCGCTCCGCTCATACGTGCTCCTTGTGGCGGGGCGCCCCCCCACACCCCCCGGTTCGCTCCGCTCATGCGTGCTCCTTGTGGGGGGCGACCCCCCACACCCCCCGGTTCGCTCCGCTCATGTGAATCTCACCTGGGGATCGACCACCGCGTAGAGCAGGTCCACGACGAGGTTGGCGAACGTGATGAAGAAGGCGGCCAGCAGCGCCACGCCCATCACGACCGGCTGGTCGGACGTGTCGATCGAGTCGATGGTGAGCCGCCCGATGCCGGGCAGCCCGAACACGCTCTCGGTGATCAGGGCCCCGCCGAGCAGCGCGCCGAGGTCCATGCCGAAGACGGTGAGGACCGGCGTGAGCCCGGCCCGCAGCCCGTGCTTGGCGACGACCGTCCGCTCGGGCAGGCCCTTGGCGCGGGCCGTCCGGATGTAGGGCTCGGCCATCGTCTCCACCATCGACGCCCGGGACAACCGCGCGTACATGGCCGCGTACAGCAGCGCGAGCGCGACCCACGGCAGCACGAGGTTCCTCGCCCAGGCGGCGGGGTCCTCCGCGAACGGGACGTAGCTGGAGTAGGGGAGCAGCCCCCCGATCTGGACGACCAGGACGGTGAGCGCCATCGCCGTGAAGTAGATCGGCAGGGACGCGGAGGTGAGCGTGCCCACCATCAGCGCCCGGTCCAGCAGCGAGTCCTTGCGCAGCGCGGAGACGACGCCGACGGTCACTCCGCCGGCGAGCCACAGGACCGCCGCGCCGACGGCGATCGAGAGCGTGGTCGGCAGCCGCTGCATCATCAGGTCCCAGACCGGCGTGTTGTTCTGGTAGGAGAACCCGAGGCACGGGAAGTGGCACCGGACGGCCTGCGGCCCCGAGCCGTAGCTCCGGCCCGCGACGACGCCGCCGAGGTAGTCGGCGAACTGCCGCCACAGCGGCCGGTCCAGCCCCATCTGGTGGTGGAGCATGGCGAGCCGCTCCGGCGTGCACGACTTGCCGCACGCCTGGAGCGCGGGGTCGGCGGGGAAGACGTAGAAGATCGTGAAGGTCACCGCGCAGATGACGAGCAGCACCCCGGCGACCCCGGCCAGGCGCGTCGCGACGTACCGGGTCACCGGCCCGCCCCCTTCGGGTCGAGGGCGTCCCGGAGGGCGTCGCCGAGCAGCGTGAACGCCAGCACGGTCAGCAGCAGGCAGACGCCGGGGACCACGAAGAACGTCGGGTCCACCTGGTACCAGTCGATCGCCTTGGCCATCATCTGCCCCCAGGACGCGTCCGGCGGCCGGACGCCGATGCCGAGGAACGACAGCGCCGCCTCGGTGCCGATGTTGACCGGGACGGTGAGCGTCGCGTAGACGAGGACCGGCGCCAGCAGGTTCGGCATGACCTCGCGGAAGACGATGCGGTGGCGCGGCATGCCGGTGGCGCGCGCGGCCTCCACGAACTCCCGGTGGCGCAGCGAGAGCGTCTGGCCGCGCACGATGCGCCCGATGTAGGGCCAGCCGAAGAAGCCCATGACGAACACCAGCTCCAGCGTCCGGTCCCCCTCGGGCAGCACCGACACCAGAGCGATCATGAAGATGAGCTGCGGGAACGACAGCACCAGGTCCATGACGCGGCTGATCGCCGCGTCGACCCGGCCGCCGGCGAAGCCCGCGGTGAGGCCGAGGGCGGTGCCGGCGGCGGTGGCGACGCAGGTCGCCGCGACGGAGATCAGCAGCGAGATCCGGGCGCCGTAGACCATGCGGCTGAACACGTCCCGGCCGGTGCCGGGCTCGACGCCCAGCCAGAAGTCGCCGTCGGCGCCGCCGAACGCCCCCCGGGGCGCGCCGGCCAGCGCCTTGTCGATCTTCTCGGGGTGGAACTCGTTCGGGCCGTGCCCGTTGAGGGCGGTGAGCAGCGGGGCGGCCAGCGCGAGCAGCACGAACAGCGCGATGATCGCCAGCCCGGCGAGGGCGGCCGGGTCGCGGCGCAGCCGCCCGCCGGCCGGCCGCCACGGCGACCGGCCGGCGGGCACCGGCACGCTGCCGGCCACTACATCACCCCGATGGTGGCGAAGTCGAACTCGCCTTCCCAGATGGCGTGGCCGTACGCGCCGGTGACCTTGGAACCGCGCAGCAGCGGCAGCTTGTCGTGGATCAGCGGGACCATCGGCGACAGCCCCATCAGCTCGCGGTCGAGCGCCGTCCACGCGGCCGGGTCGTTGCCCTTCACGGCCGCGCCGATCTTCTCGTTGACCGCTCGGTCGTTCATCTGCGAGACGACGGTGTTGCCCTTCGGCGCGATGGCGCGCCCGTCGAAGATCGGCGGGATGAACGAGGCCGCGGACGGGTAGTCGGCGCACCACCCGTAGAAGACGAGCTCGTCCTCCTTCGCGGTGTCGCCGATGGTGTCGTAGTAGACGCTCTTGGCCACGGAGTTGATCCGGACCTGCACCCCGACGCGGGCGAGCGCCTGCTGCACCGCCTCGGCCTCGGACTTGCCGAGCTCGCTGCTGGTCGTCGTCAGGGCGATCGAGAACCCGGCGCCCTTGCCGGCCGCGGCGAGCATCCGCCTCGCCTTGCCCGGGTCCCCGTTCGGCGGCGCCTGGTAGACGTCCTGCGCCCGCCCGCCGGTCATGGCGGGCGGCAGGTAGGACCCGGCGAGCTCGCCGACGCCGCTGCCGCCGTGCGCGGTGCGGTAGGCCTCCTTGTCGATCGCGTACTGCATCGCCCGCCGCACCGCCGGGTCGTCGAACGGCGGCTTCGCGGTGTTCATCGCCAGGAACCGGGTGCACAGGCTCGTCGCGCTGACGAACCGCTTCCTGACGTCCGGGCGGGTGAGGATGCGCGGCATGCTCGCCGGCGCGACCGAGTACAGCGTGACCGCGCGCTGGTCCCGTCCCTGGTCGGCGATGAGCCGCTGGTCGATGGCGGCCTGCGCGAGGCCCTCCTCCACCACGATCTTGTCCGGGTTGGCCTGGCGGACACCGTCGGTGGCCTTGTCCCAGTGCGTGTTCCTGACGAGGACCAGCCGCCGACCGCGGTCGTAGGACTGGACCTTGTAGGGGCCGGAGGAGAAGGGGCGCCTGTCGAAGTTGACGCCGGTGTCCCTGGCCTTGGGGACGGGGGCGAACGTCGGAAGCGTGGTGACCTTCGGCCAGTCCATCGACGGCTGCTTGAGCCGGAACACGACCGTCCGGGCGTCCGGCGCCGCGATGGAGGCGAGACCGTCCTTGTCCTTGTAGGGCCCCTTGTACCCGTCACCGCCCTCCAGCATCGTCCTGGCGTAGCCGGGGCCTTCCGGCAGGTCGGGCGCGAAGGAGCGCTCGATCCCGTACTTGACGTCGGCGCTGGTGATGGGCGTCCCGTCCTCGAACTTCAGCCCGGGTTTGAGGTGATACGTCCACGTCCTGCCCTGGTCGGGCGTGGTGCCGGTGTCGGTGGCGAGGTCGGGGACGACCTGCGTGCCCGCCTGGCCCTCCCTGGCGGCGTAGGTGGTGAGCGTCCGGTAGAGCAGCCGCGTGCCGAAGTCCATCGCGAACATCACGTAGTTGCGCTGTGGGTCGAGATGGGCGAAGTCCTGCGTGTACAGGACGGTGAGGGTGCCTCCGGCCTTGGCGGCGGTGGCGTCGTCCCCCGAACCGCAGGCGGAGGCGCCGGCGACGGTGCCGAGCGAGGCGGCGAGAGCGAGGCAGGTTCTGACCGGACGTTTCATGGCGTCTCCGTGCATCGACGGGCGGAGTGCCATATAAAATAGTACAGTGCAATTGCACTACAAGCCCCGTTATCGAATCTCCACATCCAGGACTTTCACATGGACGACCCTGCAGCCGGCCGCTTCGCGACGGGCAGCCACGACCTGCCCGTCTCCGAGACCCTCGCCTCCTTCATGACCCGGGACTGGGCCCCGAGCGGGAAACCGCTCCCGGTGCGCCGGTCGGTGGCGCCGTACGCGGAGAAACGCCGCGCGGCCCTGTCGGCCCTCTTTCCCGGCGAACGCCTTGTCCTGCCCGCAGGCCCCTCGAAGGTGCGCAGCAACGACTGCGACTACCGGTACCGCGCGCACACCGCGTACGCCCATCTCACCGGGGACACCGGCGCGGACACCGGAACCGGCGCCGTGCTGGTGCTGGAACCGACCGCCACGGGCCACGACGCCGTCCTCTACCACCGGCCCCGGTCCTCGCGCGACGACGCGGGCTTCTTCCGCGACCGCCGCCACGGAGAGTTCTGGGTCGGCCCCCGCGCCGCCCTGGCCGAGACCGAGGAGAGGCTCGGGCTCGCCTGCGCGCCGCTGGACGACCTGCCCGGCGCGCTCGGCGGCCCGGTCCCGGCCCGGGTGATCCGGGGCGTGGACCCCGAGGTCGACCGGGCCGTGCCGGCCCGCGCCCCCGAGCTCGACGCGGAGCTGGCCGCCTGCGCCGCCGAGCTCCGCCTGGTCAAGGACGACTGGGAGATCGCCCAGCTCCAGGCCGCCGTCGACCACACGGTGGACGGCTTCACCGCGGTCGCCGCCGGGCTGGCGCGCGTCACCGGGATGCCGCGCGGAGAGCGGTGGGCGGAGGGCACCTTCGAGCGCGTCGCGCGCATCAAGGGCAACGGCGTCGGCTACGACACCATCGCCGCGGCCGGGGCGCACGCCTGCGTCCTGCACTGGACGCGCAACGACGGCACGCTGCGCATGGGCGAGATGCTCCTGCTCGACGCCGGGGTCGAGACCGACACCCTCTACACCGCCGACATCACCCGCACCCTCCCGGTGAGCGGGTGGTTCACCCCGCGTCAGCGGCAGGTCTACGACCTCGTCTACCACGCGCAGGAGGCGGGGCTGGCGGCCGTCCGCCCGGGCGCCCGCTTCCGCGACTTCCACATGGCCGCGATGCGCGTCATCGCCGAAGGCCTCCAGGACTGGGGCGTGCTGCGCAGCGCCGAGGACGCCCTCGATCCCGAGTCGGGCATCTACCGCCGCTACACCCTCTGCAGCAGCGGGCACATGCTCGGCCTGGACGTCCACGACTGCTCGGCGGCGCGGGCCTCCCAGTACCTGGACGGGGAGCTGCGCCCCGGCCACGTCCTGACCGTGGAGCCGGGCCTCTACCTGCAGCCCGACGACCTGACGCTGCCCCCGGAACTGCGCGGCATCGGCGTGCGCATCGAGGACGACGTCGTCGTCACCGAGACCGGCGCCCGCCTGATGTCCTCCGCGCTTCCCCGCCACCCCGAGGAGATCGAGAACTGGATGCAGTCCCTGAAGGACTGACGCGGCGAAGGGGCGGCGCCGGGCCCGGGGCCACCGGGCACGGCGCCGCCCCTGTGCGCGGGCCGGCGGAGGTCAGCCGCTGAGAAGGGACACCCCCAGACCGGACAGGGCCCGTCCGATGGGCTCGTGGATCATTCCGCATCCCGAGTTCGGACCGCCGCTCAGGATGCCGTGGGCGTAGTTCCCGTCGAAGACGCCGCTGCCGCTGTCGCCGGGCCCGTCGCAGGCGGTGCTCCAGGTCATGCCGGACAGCGTCCGGTCCGGGTAGGACACGGTGGCGTCGACCTCGGTGATCGACCCGCAGGTGTAGCCGGTGGTCGATCCCTGCTTGCAGACGTAACCGCCGACGTAGTCGCTCTGGCTTCCGTAGACGGACGTCTGGGGGAGCACCCAGCCCCGGGGCTGCCACCAGCCCGGATTGTCGACCGAGACCGCGGCGTAGTCGCCGTACCACCCGAAGGTGTAGTCCGCCGCGCCGCCCACGTTCTGGTAGCCGTAGCTGTAGGTCGACACGTCCCACCAGTAGCCGAGCTCGGCGCAGTGACCGGCGGTGAGCATGTAGTACCGGCTGCCGGAGTAGGTCATGAACGCGCTGGTGCAGCGCGCTCCTCCGGTGAAGATGGCCAGGCCGGACCGGAGCGGCGGGTCGCAGCTGTAGTCGTCGTAGCAGTACCGGGGCACCGACTTGTGGGCGTAGGTCGACACCTTGACCGCGCCGCCGAACGTCCGGCGCGCCCAGCCGACGACGTCGCGCTGGGCCGGGGTGAGCGCGGCGCCCTTGAGGCTGCTCAGCTTCACGGCGTTGCCGGACGTGACGATGCCGGTCTGCAGGCCGTTCTCGGCCCCCTTGTTGGCGACGGCGACCCGCTCGGCCAGGGAGGCGGACACCCGCTGGAGGTGCCCGAAGCCGTACCGGACCTTCTTGGTCCTGGTCGTGCCCAGGCCGGCGGCCTCCGCCTTCGCCCGCACCTTGGCCGACGCGCCGGCTCCGGTGACGCCGACGGTGAGCTCGCCGCCGCGGGCCTGGTCGATCCAGGCGCCGCCGTACGCGGCGCCGAGTTCCTTGCCGAGCCGGGACGCGAGCTTGAACTGCGCGGGCTGCCGGTCGGCCCGGCGGCCCGCCTCGGCCACCGAGACCCGGTGGTCCTTGGCGATCTGCTTGACGAGCGTGGCCTTGGCCTCCTGCTGGGACTGGATCCGGGGCGGGTGGGGGGAGGGAGCGGGGGGCGCGCCACGGCCACCGGGGGCGTCGGCGTGTGCCGGCGCCGCCGGTGATGCCGCGGTCAGGGCGGCGGCCACGGCGACGGCCGCGGCGGCCCTTCTGCGATTCGGGCGGACCATACGGGAGCCTCCTTCGCGGACGGGGGTGCCGCGGCGTCCGGCCGCGGCGTCCGCAATGCAATGTGAAATTGCACTGTAAAATGTGAAACAGCACTTGCCAAGGGCCGTGTCTCCGGCGTCAGCCCAGCTCCGAGCGGTTATGGCCGGATCCGGTCAGAGGGAGTGCTGGCGGAGGCCGCCCTCAGCGGTGGTCGCCCCGCACGTGGTCGAGGTGGCGCGTCATGAGCTCCCGCGCCTTCTCGGCGTCGCCGGCGACGAGCGCGTCCAGCAGCCCGAGGTGCTCCTCCGCCGACGCCACCAGCGTCTCGGCCGGGGCGGGACGGGCGAGGCCGTGCATCTGCGAGCGGCCCCGGAGGTCGAGGACCGTCCGGACGAGCGTCCGGTTGCCGGTGAGTTCGAGCAGCTCGGCGTGGAAGCGGTGGTCGGCGTCGAGGAAGCCGACCGGGTCGCCTTCCCGGGCCGCCGCGAGCGCCTCCTCGGCGAGGGCCCGCAGGCGCGGACGGGACGCCTCGGGAACGGCGCCGGCCAGCCGCGCGACGGCGGGGACCTCGACCAGCTCCCTGAGCTCGGTGAGTTCGGCGAGGTCGCGGGCCGACGGCCGCACGACCCGGAAGCCCCGGTTGCGCACGGCCTCGAACAGGCCGTCCCGCACCAGGTCGATCATGGCTTCGCGGACCGGCGTGGGGGAGATCCCGAACTCGTCCGCGAGGGTGGGGGCGGAGTACACGACGCCCGACCGCAGCGTGCCCGTCGCCAGCGCCTTGCGCAGCGCCTCGGCCACCTGGCCGCGCAGGCTGCTCTGGCCGCCGAGGTCAGGCAGCCCGACCAGGGCATCGGCCACCGGATCCATTGGCCCTCCTCACCCACGATCAGAATACCGCCACGTGGGCGGCCCGGAGGCCCGGCCGAGACAAGATCACGATGGCGGGCCGCGCGGGCACCGTCACGGGAGCGCGGTCACAGCAGCGGGTGCACCTGGGGGTGGGCGCGCCACCACGCCTCGAAGGTCGGATGGCTGGCGGTGTGCTCCAGGTAGGCGGCCGCCAGCCCCCGGTAGAGGGCCGCGGCCTCCTCCTCTCCCAGGCGGTCCCGCCGCCAGGCGACGATGAGCCTGGCGACCTGCGGTTCCCCGGCGAGAGGCCGCACGACCGTCCCGGGGTGCGGCGGCCAGGACGGGTCCACCATCCGGACGCCGTGCCCCGCCGCGACCAGCGGGCACGCCGCCCCGCTCGGCGCCTCGTAGCGCACGATGGGCTCGAAGCCGGCGGCGCGGCAGGAGGCCCGCAGGGAGGACAGCGAGCCGTCGTCGGCGCCCGGCGGGGCGATCCACGCCTCGTCCCGCAGGTCGGACAGGTCGATCTCGTCCCTGCCGGCGAGCGGATGGTCCGCGGAGAGGGTGACGAAGATCGGGTAGCGGGGCACCAGGGTGCGGCTGACCACGGGCGCCGCGATCGGGACGTCGAAGCCCTCCATGAGCCCGATCAGCGCGGCGTCCAGATGGCCGCGCGCGAGGGCGTCGCCCAGCAGGGCGGAGGAGGGCTCGATGCGCAGCGAGACCTCGCGGCCGGGAAGGGCCTCGCCCACCCGCGCGACGATGCTCCCGACGCAGGCGAGGTGGACGCATCCGAGGCCGAGGGTCTCCTGCGGGCTCCGCGGTCCGCGCAGGTCGCCGAACAGCGTGTCCATCTCGGACAGGATCGTCCGCGCCCGGCTGATGACCTGGCCGCCGAGCGGCGTCGGCTCCAGACCGGATCGGCTGCGGGTGAACAGCGCTCCGCCGACGATCTCCTCGACCCGGCGGAGCTGGTTCGACATTGCGGGCTGGGACATTCCCATCCGGGCCGCCGCCCGGGTGACGCTCCCTGTCTCCGCCATCGCGCACACCATGCGAAGGTGACTGATGTCGAGATCCATAGCTGGAAATTATGCATCAGCCGATGACCCGCGACTCGGACCGACCGCAATAATTCCGGTACTCCTCCACACAGGTGGGCGATCACGGTGCCGGCGGCACCTCACCCTCGGTCTCCCGGCCATGATCGCGCGTATGGAAGAAGGGAGATCCCGTCTCGCCGGCCCCCAGGTTGAGAGCCCTTCTCACCCTTTTTCTCTCCTGGGGGCCGGACGCGCCGCCGACAACTCTCGTGGAAAGCGATCGCTCATGCCGGATAATCCGCAGACGGTGGAGATGGCGGGGTCGAAACTGGCCGACGGCGCGTTTCCGGCCTGGTCCTTACCGCCTGGGCCGGCGGCGGCGGCGTTCGCGCGCTCCCTCGCCCGGTCGGTGCTCGCGGAGCTCGGCATGCCCGCGGACGACGCGCAGACGATCATCTCGGAGCTCGCCACCAACGCCGTCGTGCACGGCGATCGGAACCGCGCCGAGGTGTGGGCGTATCTCAGCCGCCGCCCCTCTCCGCATCTCACCCTCAAGGTGTTCGACGCCGCGCCCTGGCGGGGCGCCGGCGCCGCCGGCCCGGCGGACGCCGCCGCGCCGACCGCCGGGGAGCCCGCCACCGACGCCTGTGGCGGCCGCGGGCTGATGCTGGTGAACGCGCTGACCGAGGAGGCCGGGGGCTGCTGGGGCGTCCATCCCACCCGCCGCAGGCTCGGCCCGGACCCGGTGTCCGGCAAGGCCGTCTACTTCACGGTCCCGCTGCCGGAGGCGTCCGCAGCCGCCCTGCCCCCGCCGGCGCCGGGCCCGGTGCCCGAAAGGCTGCGCGAGCTCGCCGCCGCGCGCGGGCTGCCGGCCCGCGTCTCGCTCGGCGCCGAGGCGACGGTGGTGCACTTCGGGGCGGGGCTGTGGGTCTGGGTGAAGGACGGGGCGCTGCTGTTCGAGCTGCCGGGACGGGGCGTCGTCCGGCACCCGCCGTCGGACGCGGTCGAGGTCGTCGAGCAGATGGTCCGGCTGAGCGAGGAGGGCGCGGCCCGCGCCCCCGCCCCGCGCGCGCCGTCGTGGGACCTGTGCTGACCGGCGGTCCGGTGCCGGGCGGCGCCCCGCCTCACCGGCCCTCGGGCCGGTCCGCCCAGATCCCCCGGACGTGCCGGAGGTGGTGGCGCATCAGCGCCTCGGCGCCCCGCGCGTCGCCGTTCGCCACCGCCTCGATCAGGTCCTCGTGCTCGCGGGCGGACGGTTCGAGCTCGCCCCGCTCCGCCAGCCGCGGCACCCCGTAGAGGCGGGACTTGTAGCGCAGCTCGCTCACCAGCCGGACGAGCTGGGCGTTGCCGCCGAGCCCGAGCAGCGCGAGGTGGAAGCGGTGGTCGGCGTCGATGTAGGCGACGACGTCCCGCCGCCCGGCCGCCGCGACGATCTCCTCGGCCAGCGGCCGCAGCGCGCGGACCTGCGCGGCCATGCCGGCCCGCGCGAGCCGCACGGCGGCGGGGATCTCGATCAGGGACCGGACGTCGGTGATCTCGTCCAGCTCGTCGTCGGACAGCTCGGGGACCCGGAAGCCCTTGTTGCGGACCACCTCGACCAGCCCCTCCCGGGCCAGGTCGATCATGGCCTCCCGGACGGGGGTCGGGGACACGCCGAACCGCTCGGCGATGGCCGGCGCGGAGTACACGACGCCCGAGCGCATCTCACCGCTGACGATCGACGCGCGCAGCGCGTGCGCGATCTGGACCCGCACGCTCTTGCGCGGGCCGAGCGAGGGCAGGTTCGGCATCATCGCTCCGTGAGGCGCGAGAGGATCCGGGCCTTCCCGCTCTGCCAGTTGGCCTTCAGGGCCTCGACGGCCCCCTCGACGTCCGCGTCGACCAGGCGTTCGGCGATCCGCTCGTGCTCCTCGGCCGAGCGCTCCAGCACCTCCCAGTCGCCGACCACGACGCGCTCGTAGCGGTGCATGGTGAGCTTCAGCGAGGTGATGAGGTCCATCAGCCGCTCGTTGGGGCAGCCGGACAGCAGGAGATCGTGCCAGGCGTCGTCGTAGCGCTCTATCACGGCGTGCTCCGCCTCGGGGACGGAGAACGCGCGGGCCTCCTCCAGGAGGCGCGGGGCGACCGCGCGCAGGAACTCGGGGTCGGTCGACTCCAGCGCCAGGGACTCCAGCGCGGCGACGATCGTGGTGAGGTCGTCGAACTCCTTCGCGCTCATCGGGGCGAACCGGAACCCCTTGCCGCGCTCGCTGACGATGATGCCCTCGCGCTCCAGCCCGATGAGCGCCTCGCGGAGCGGGGTGCGGCTGACGCCGAGGTCCGCGGCCAGCACCATCTCGTTGATCGCCTGTTCGGGGTCGAACTCCCCCTTGCCCAGCCGGTCGAGGATCTCGTCCTTGATCTGTTCGCGCAGGGGGCGGCGGTCGATCGGCATGCTGTGGTCTTCCTCTCCTGGTGGATCGGACGGTCGGGCCGTGACCGGCGGTCAGGCCGTCCCGGCACCGTCGACCGGGATGACGGCCCCGCTGACGAACGCGGCCGCGTCGCCGGCGAGGAACGCCACCATCGCCGCGATGTCGGCGGGCCGGCCGATCCGGCCGAGGGGGCGGTCCGCCGCGTCGGCGTAGAACGCCTCCGCCGATTCGCCGAGCTGGCGGGCCTCCTCGGCGAGCATGCCGGTGTCGGTGTCGCCGGGGCACACGCAGTTGACCCGGATGTTCTGCGGCCCGTGGTCGATCGCCATGGCCCGGGTCATGTTCACCACGGCGCCCTTCGAAGCGCAGTAGGACACGGCCCGCGCGCCGCCCTGGATGCCCCAGCCCGAGCCGGTGTTGATGATACTGCCGCCCCCGGCGGCGGCCATCAACGGTATCGCCGCCCGGCTCATCAACAGGATCGATTTGACGTTGACGGCCATCACCAGGTCCCAGTCGTCCTCGGCGATCTCCAGGACGGTGGAGCGGCGGATGACGCCGGCGTTGTTGAACAGGACGTCCACCCCGCCGAAGGCGTCCCGCGCGGCGGCGACGATCCGCGCGCAGTCGGCCGCGGAGGAGACGTCCCCGCGCACGAAGGCGGCCCGGCCGCCCGCGGCCTCGATCGCCTTCGCGGCCTCCGCCCCGGCCTCGTCGACGTCGGCCAGGACGACCGCGGCGCCGAGCTCCGCCATCAGCTCGGCGGAGGCCCGCCCGATACCGCCCGCGGCCCCGGTGACCACGGCGGTCTTGCCTTCGAGTGAGTTCACGTTCGGTCTCCCTTTCATCGGACGGGGTACATGGCGAACCGGCCGTGCCCGGTCAGCACGGGCAGGTGGCCGCGCAGGGAGGCGTCGAGGTCCTCGTCGCCGGTGTCGACCAGCAGCGGGCGGCCGCCGAGCGAGGCGAGCTTGGCCTCGGTCGCCGCCGCGGCGAGCCGGTTGCGGCCGGCGGCGCGCAGTACGGCGGGGGAGATCTGCTGGTTGCCCCTGCCGAACAGGAAACCCTGCCCGCCGATCGGAGTCACGGCTATCCACGCGGGCGTCGCGCCCGCCAGCGCCTCCAGTTCGGCGGCGGCGGCGTCCGCCGCGACGACCGTCCCGTCGCCCGCCAGCACGTTGACGCCCATGAGGGGGACGTCGGCGCCGAGGGCGGCCGCGACGGCGCGCATCGTCGTGCCGGGCCCGAGCACCAGCAGGCCGGACGGCCCGGCGCGCTCCGCGAGCCCGGCGGCGATGCCGGCGACCGACGACGGATCCGCGACCGTGCCGCCCACCTTCCGCTGCTGCACGCGCACCGGGATGTCGGGCACCCGCACGTGGCCGTACAGGCGGGCGGAGACGCGGCCGTCCCGGACGGCGTCCTCGTCCAGGTCCATCACCTCGGCGTCCCGGATCCGCACGCCGCCGGCGGCCATCAGGGCGGCCGCCTCCCCGGCGGCGCGGGGCGTGGCCCCGAACACCGCCGAGTGCATCTTCACGCCGGTGGGCACGCCGAGCACGGGGACCGAGGAGCCGACCGCGTCCAGCACGTCGCGGGCCGTCCCGTCGCCGCCGGCGAACAGCAGCAGGTCGACGTGCGGCGCGAGCGCGGCCGCGGCGCGCACGGTGTCGGCCGCCGTGGTGGGCTCGCCGGGCCGGTACCGGACGTCGGGGACCAGCCCGGCGCGCAGGACGGCGCCCTCGCCCATGGACCCGCCCGCGGTCGCCACCGCGAACGGGACGCCGAGCCGGGAGCGCAGTTCCGCCAGCGCGGTCGCGGCGCGCTCCGGCGCGCGCGGCGTCGCGCCCAGCGCCCGCGCCCTCTCCTGGACGCCGGCGCCGTCGCTGCCCTTGAGCCCGACCCGGCCGCCGAGCCCGGCGACGGGGTTCACCACCAGCCCGATCCTCATCGCGGCCTCATTCCCCGAGGATCTTCCGGCGGTACGCGCGCCAGGTGACGGCCCAGGTGGCCGGGTCGTCCAGGACGTCCTGGCGGGCGCGGTGCACGGTGGAGCGGTGCGGCGCGGTCCGGACGGTCTCCGGGTCGTCGTAGGCCTCGCGGGCCACCTCGGCGAGGATGGCGGCGTACTCGTCCAGCTCGGCCCTGGAGTAGGACTCGGTCGGCTCCAGCGTCATCGGCTCGGGGACGACGTAGGGGTGGTGGCTCGTCCAGTAGTGGGTGCCGAAGTCGGCCGCGCGGATGCCGATGTCCTCGCTGTGCACGCCGGTCTCCTCGGCGAGCCGCTCCCAGCTGTAGCGGACCTGCTCGACCCGGGGCCGTCCCGGCGCGTACGGCACCGACGCCCCGCGGATCTGGAGCACCTTCGCCATCAGGTAGTTGTTGTTGAGGACGGCCACCTCCGCGGCCTCGCGCAGCCCCGCGCCGCCCAGTGACATGATCCAGGCGTAGGCGCGCACCAGGTTCGGCACGACGCCGTAGAACGGACGGATCTTCCCGATCGACTCGGGCCGGTCGTCGTCCAGGCGGTAGCGGGTGCCGTCGAACTCGACCGTCGGCGTCGGCAGGTAGGGGGCGAGCTCCGCGGTCACGCCGCAGGCGCCCGCGGCGGGCCCGCCGCAGGCGTGCGGCGTGGAGAACGTCTTGTGCAGGTTGAAGTGGCACAGGTCGAACCCGGTGTCGCGGGCGCGGGTGATGCCGAGGATGCCGTTGGCGTTCGCCTGGTCGTAGGCGCACAGGCCGCCGGCCTCGTGCACGATCCGGACGAACTCCTCGATCCGCGGGTTGAACAGCCCGGTGTCCTCGGGGTTGGTGATGAGCAGGGCCGCGGTGCGGGGACCGACGGCCTGCCGGAGCGCCTCGATGTCGGGGTAGCCGTCGGCGTCCGGGTACAGAGTGATGACCTTGAACCCGGCCGTCTTCGCGCACGCCGCGTTGGACGGGTGCGAGAAGATCGTGGTGATGACCTCGTCGCGGGTCTCGGCCTCCCCGCGCGCCGCGAAGTAGGCGCGGATCATCGCGACGTTGGTGTAGATCGCGGCGGAGCCGGCGCCCGGCTGGAGGGTGAACCGGTCCATGCCGGAGACCTCCCGCAGCAGCCCCTCCAGCCGGTACATGATCTCCAGGACTCCCTGCACCGTCCGCTCGTCCTGCAGCGGGTGCAGCCCGGCCACCTTCGGGTCGCGGACGAACCGGTCGTTGACCTTGGGGCTGTACTTCATGGTGCAGGTGCCCTGGCCGACGTCGACGTTGAAGTCGGCGCCGAGGTTCTCCTGGGACAGCCGCAGGTAGTGCCGCAGCACCTGCGGCTGCGACAGCTCCGGCAGCGCGGGCGGCGCGGCGCGGCGCAGCCCGTCCGGGAGGACGACGTCCGCGGGCGCCTCCGGGAGCGGGGGCAGCACGCCGCGCTCGCCGGGGGAGCCCAGCTCGAACAGCAGCGGCTCGTCCCACCGGGCCTGGTGGAACCGGCGCAGCGGGGGCTTCGGGCCGATCTTCGCGTCGGCGGGGGAGAGGGGGGAGGGGGTCGGGCCCGTCTTCACTTGGCGATCTCCTGGAGGGTCTCGGCCAGCCGGTCGATGTCGTCCTTGGTGTGGATCTCGGTGACGCAGTACAGGGCGTCGGTCCCGGACAGGACCCTGCCGCCGAAGATCCCGTGCTCCAGCAGCGCCTCGCCGATCTCGGCGGCGGTCCGCGAGCCGGTGAAGCGGAGCGTGAAGTCGGCGAAGTGGGGGGCGTCCGCGTAGGGGGTCTCCACGCCGGGCACCGCGGCCAGCCGGTCCAGCGCGTACCGGGTGTTCGCCAGGATCGTCTCGGCGACCTCGCGCATGCCCTGCGGCCCCATCAGGGCCAGGTAGACCCCGGCGGCGATGCCGTTCAGCGCGGCGGCCGTGCCCACCCACTCCTTGCCCTCCTCGCGGAGGGCGAAGGAGGTGCGCTCGTAGGCGACGTCGCCGAAGCCGTACTCGCCCTCGACGCTGGTGGGCGCGAGGCCGAACAGCCGGGAGGGGAACTCGCCCACGTAGAGTTCCTCGTCCCGCGTCGCGACGAAGCCGCCGTTCATCCCGCCGTAGCTCATGGGCAGGCCGAGCGGCTGGATGTCGCCGCAGACGATGTCGGCGCCGTACGCGGCGGGCGGGGTCACCGCTCCCAGCGAGATCGGGTTGCAGCCCACGACGTACTGGGCCCCGGCCTCGTGCGCGATCTCGGTCAGCGACGGGAGGGCGGGGTCGAGGATCCCGGACGCCGAGGGCGCCTCGGCGAACACCGCCGCGACGTCCCCCGCCGCCAGCTCCGCCCGCACCGCGGCCGGGTCGGCCAGGCCGGTGGCGGGGTCCACCGGCACGAGGACCACGTCGTGGTCGGGACGGACATAGTCCTCGATCTTCGACAGCTTGTCGGGGGCGACGGCCGTCACCAGCAGCAGCCTGCGGCGGCCGGTGATCCGTCCCGCCATGCGCAGCGCGGTGGACGCGGCCTGGAAGCCGTCGTACACCGGCACGCTCACGACGTCCATCTCCAGCAGCTCGCCCATCAGCGACTGGTACTCCCAGAGCGCCTGGAAGCGGCCGTGGTCCTCGTACGGCTCGCCCGCGTAGGCGGTGAGGAACTCGCTCCGGTTGACCACCTCGTCGACGACCGCGGGCACGTGGTGGTGGTAGCAGCCGGCGCCGAGGAAGCTGAGCGCCTCCTGGGCGCTGGTGTTGCGCGCCAGCAGCCCGCCGACGTGCCGGACCAGCTCGGCCTCGGAGCGCATCGGCGGGGGCAGGTCCAGCGGGCGGTCCAGCCGGATGCGGCCGGGCACGTCCGCGTAGAAGTCCTCGACGCTCCGCGCGCCGATCGCCGCCAGCATCTCCCGTTTCACCTCGGGCACCGAGTTCGGGATGTAGGGGTGCGCGTTCATCTCGCTCTCCTTCACATTCCTTGCCTCACCCTCTTGACGAGAACACAGGATGCAGTGTGCTGTATACAGCATTATCCCGAATCCCTTGGGGAGGCAAGATGGCGACCAACCCCGGACGGGCGGCCATCGGACGCCGGACCGTCCTGACCGCCGGAGTCGCCGGAGCCGTCTCGGCGCTGCTCGGAACGAGCGGGTGCGCCACCGGAGGCGGCGCCGGGAAGGCGGGGCCGGCGCTCAGCGCGGGCGCCCAGGCCAAGATCGAAGGAAAGATCTCCGTCTGGTCGTGGGACGTCGCGGCGAAGGCGCTCAAGCGGCTCGCCCCGGCCTTCGAGCAGCGCCATCCCGGGACGAGCGTCGACGTCGTCGACATCGGCTACGACAACGCCTACGACAAGATCACCGTGGGGATGAAGGCGGGGAAGGGCCTGCCCGACGTCCTCACCGTCGAGGGCACCCGGCTCCCCGGCTACATCGGCGCCTTCCCCGGCGGGCTGTACGACCTGACCCCGCTCGCCGGCGCGCACCGGGGCGAGTTCGCCCGCGCCGCCTGGAAGGACGTCACCGACGAGCGCGGCAAGGTCTTCGCCCTGCCCTGGGACGGCGGGCCCTGCGCCCTCTACTACCGCGCCGACATGTTCGAGAAGGCCGGCGTCGACCCGGCGAGCATCGCGACGTGGGACGACTACGTCCGCGCCGGGGAGCGGATCAAGGCGGCGACCGGCAAGAAGCTCCTCGTCATGGACCCGCAGGAGGACAGCATGTTCCCGATGCTGCTCCAGCAGCAGGGGCAGGGCTACGTGCGCGGCGGCAGGATCGCCGTCTCGGACCCGCGGGCCGTCCGCGCCGCGGCGCTGCTCAAGACGCTCGCCGACAAGGACCTCGTCGCCTTCGAGAAGGGCTGGGACGGCCTCGTCTCGGCGACCAAGGCGGGCAAGGTCGCCACCACCCCGTACGCCGTGTGGTGGTCGGGAACCCTCACCGACGAGATGCCCGAGCTCAAGGGGAAGTTCGGCGTCGTCCCCCTCCCGGCGTTCGACCAGGGCGGGGTGCGGACGTCCAACGACGGAGGGTCCACCCTCGCCGTCAGCGGCCACAGCGCGAACGCGCGGGCGGCGTGGGCGTTCATCGAGTTCGCCCTCGCGGACGGCGCCAACCAGGTGTCCATGCTGAAGAACGAGGGCCTGTTCCCCGCCTACCTGCCCGCGCTCAAGGACCCGTTCGTGACCGCGCCGCAGCCCTACTACGGCGGCCGGCCCGTCTTCGCGACCTTCGCCGACCTCGCGGACAAGGTGCCCCCGATCGAGATCTCCAAGGACGGACCGAAGGCGAGGGACGTCGTCAACCGCACCGTCTCCGGCATCGTGCTG
>NZ_JBEZJP010000128.1:0-19305 GCF_040653175.1 Actinomadura sp. NPDC048032 | reverse complement strand
GTCGTGTGCTTCACGCTGGCCGGGGACCCCACCGCCGAGCGGCTCGCCGACCTCGCCGCCGGCCTGAAGGACGAGGCGTTCCTCACCCCGACCACCTATGCCGGGGTGCCCGCGCTCCGCGCCGCCTTCAGCAACTGGCGCACCACCGAGGCCGACGTCCACCGCCTCACCGAGGCCCTGAGGAACACGCCCCCAGGGGCGGCCCGGAGCTCTGTCAGGCGGTCTTGAGGGTGCCGCCGTCGATGACGTGGTCGGCGCCGTGGATGTTGGCGGCACGGTCGGACAGCAGGAAGGCGACCAGGTCCGCCACCTCCTCGGGTTCGGTGATGCGCCCGGAGGCGATGCCGGCCTGTCCGGGCAGGCCCGCGAGCAGGTCGTCGTGGCCGATCCCGAACGCGGCCGCCACCTTGCCGCCGAAACCGTCCGGGTCGGTCCACAGCGGGCTGGCGACGACGCCGGGGGAGACGGTGTTCACGCGGACGCCGCGCGGCGCCAGTTCCTCGCTGAGCCGCTTTCCGAACAGGGCCAGCGCCGCCTTCGCCTCCGCGTAGCCGACCGGCGAGCCGGTGGGCGTCCGGGCGTTGATCGAGGAGATGTTCACGATCGCGCCCTTGCGCTCCAGGATGCTCGGCAGCGCCGCCTTGGTGGTCCACACCGCGCTGAACAGGTTGAGATCGAACATCCTCTGCCACTGCTCGTCGGCGACGTCGAGGAACCCGCCGACGGTCAGCCCGTCCGGGTCGCCCGCGCCGACGTTGTTGACGAGGAAGTCGATCCCGCCGACCGCGGCGAGCGCCTCGTCGACGACCGCCGTCGCCCCGTCGCGGGTGCTCAGGTCGACGGGCACGGCCGCGGCGGCGACCTTCTCCAGGTCGGGGGTGACGGTGCGGGCGGCGCCCACCACCCGGACGCCCTCCGCGGCCAGGGCCTGTGCGATCGCGAGGCCGATGCCGCGACTCGCGCCGGTGACCAGAGCGGTCCTTCCGCTGATGCCGAGATCCATGATCTTCCTTTCTGAACCAGCGAGTTCTTGAACTAGAGGTCAAAAATGAGGGCGTAAAAAGGGCGTTCGTCCGAAGTGTCGTGCCTCAGAGGCCGGCCAGGGCGGTGTCGATGATCCGGTACAGCTCCGGTCGGCCGAACGTCTTGGCCATGACCCGCAGCCCGGCGAGGGTGGTCTGGAAGAGCAGCGCCTGCGCCTTGGCGTCGACGCCCCGGTCGACGTCGCCGTCCCGCTGCCCTTGCTCGATGCGGGCGGCGAACAGCCCGATCATGCGCTCCTCCATCCGGTGCACCGCGCGGGTGGCCTCCTCGTCGCGCCCGCCGAGCTCGCCGACCGTGTTCTGGGCCAGGCAGCCGCGGCGCACCGGCCCGTCCAGGTCCATGTCCACGAGCATCGCGAAGTACGCGCGGAAGCGCTCCCTGGTGGTGCCCGGCCGCCAGAGGAACTCCTCGGTCAGCTCCACGCCGCTCCGGCTGTAGAGGTCCAACGCCTTGGCGAACAGCTCGCGCTTGGAGCCGAAGGAGTGGTACAGGCTGCCCTTGGCCACTCCGGTCGCCTCGGCCAGGTCGGCGGGGGACGTGTCGGCGTAGCCCTTGGTCCAGAACGTCTCCATCGCCCGCGCGACGACCACGTCCGGTTCGAAGCCCTTCGGTCTCCCCATGCCGCGACCGTAGCGAGTATTTGACCTATAGGTCAAATACTCGTGCGGCGCGAGCCGGGCGCCACTCAGGCCCGCCGCTTGCCGCGGCCGCTCAGACGAAGGCGGAGCGGTGGTCGCGGACGAACTGCTCGAAGGTCGTCGGCTCGCGGCCGGTGAGGTCGCGGACCGTCGTGGTGACGGTCTCCGCGCCGCCGTCCCGGTACGCGCGGCTCACCTCGATCAGGGCGTCGGCGTGGAACGCGGGCAGGCCGCGTTCCAGCATGGCGGCTCGGGCGTCGGCGTCCGAGAGCCCGACGAAGCGGACCGGCCTGTCCAGGACCCGGGAGAGCACCCCGGCGGCGGCGTCGTAGGTCAGCGCCTCGGGGCCCGTGAGGGCGTGGACGCGGCCGTCATGACCGTCGGCGGTGAGCACGCGGGCGGCGACCCGGGCGATGTCGCGGACGTCGACGAAGCTGATGGGGGCGTCGGCGCGGGGCTGGGCGAACCGGCCGGCCGACCTGATCGACGCGGCGAACTGGCGGGAGAAGTTCTGCATGTAGAAGTTCGGCCGCAGGAACGTCCACCGCAGGCCGGACTCCTGGAGCGCCGCCTCCGCGGGCCGGTGGAGGCGGGCGATGGGCGTCCGCGCATGCTATCCGCCGTGCCGGCGGGGAAGATCTCTATCTTTGGGCGGAGTGTCCGAGGGGTCCCCTAGCGTTGGGGCATGGAAGATCACCCCTCGGAGGGGCCGGAGGACGTGGACACGGGGTACCAGCGGCCGCCGGCGGAGGTGCGGTTCGCCGGCGAGCTGGAGAGGCTCCGCGAGAGCGACACCGGGCCGAGGCCGCCCGGCTGGGCGCTCGGCCTGACGGCCGCGCGGCGGTTCATCGTCGGGGACGAGGCGCTCGGCGTCCGCCGCAAGTTCGTCGGCGACACCGCCCTCATCGACCGGGCCCTGGTCACCCTCGCCACCAGCCGGGGGCTGATGCTCGTCGGCGAGCCCGGGACGGCGAAGTCGCTGCTGTCGGAGCTGATCGCGGCGGCGGTCAGCGGCACCTCCACGCTGACCATCCAGGGCGGCGCCGCCACCACCGAGGACCAGATCAAGTACTCGTGGAACTACGCGCTGCTGGTCTCGGAGGGGCCCTCCACGCGCTCCCTCGTCCCGGCGCCGCTGCTCACCGGGATGGCCGAGGGCAAGGTCGTCCGGTTCGAGGAGATCACCCGCTGCCCGCTGGAGGTGCAGGACTCGCTGCTGTCGCCGCTGTCCGACCGCGTCCTGGCGATCCCGGAGCTGTCCCGCGCGGCCTCCGGCGGGAGCGGGGCGCCCTCGTCCCACGGGGGGCAGAGCGCGGACGCGATGGTGTTCGCCCGCGACGGCTTCAACATCATCGCGACCGCCAACACCCGCGACCGCGGCGTCAACGAGATGAGCGCCGCGCTCAAGCGGCGGTTCAACTTCGAGACCGTGTTCCCGATCGCCGACTTCGCGACCGAGCTGGAGCTGGTCGAGCAGGAGGCGGGGCGGCTGCTGGAGCACAGCGGGGTGGAGGTCGCGCCGCGCCGGGACGTCCTCGAAGTGCTCGTCACCGTGTTCCGGGAACTGCGCGACGCCACCACCGAGGAGGGCCGGTCGATGGACCGGCTGTCGGCGGTGATGAGCACCGCCGAGGCGGTCTCGGTCGCCCACCAGGTCGGGGTGCGCGGCTGGTTCCTGCGCGGCGAGGAGGGCGGGGCCGCCGACATCGTCGAGTGCCTCGCCGGCACCGCCGCCAAGGACAACCCCGAGGACCTGGCCCGGCTGCGCCGCTACCTGGAGCAGCAGGCTCCCCGCCGCGACGGGGAGCAGTGGAAGGCGCTGCACGCCGCCCGGCACCTGCTGCCCGGCTGATGGCCGCCACGTTCGTCGGCGTCCGGCACCACAGCCCCGCCTGCGCCCGCCTCGTCCGGGAGACGATCCGGCGGCTGCGGCCCGCGTACGTGCTGGTGGAGGGGCCCGCCGACTTCGGCGACCGAATCGGCGAGCTGCTCCTCGGCCACGAGCCGCCCGTCGCGGTCTTCAGCTACTACCGCGACGACGAGCGCGTGCACGCGTCCTGGTCGCCGTTCTGCGCCTACTCCCCGGAGTGGGTCGCGCTGAACGAGGGCCGGGCCGCCGGTGCGGAGCTGCGGTTCATCGACCTGCCCGCCTGGCACCCGGCGTTCGCCGGGCGGAGCAACCGCTACGCCGACGCCGAGCGCCGCTACGCCGAGGTGACCGGGCGGCTGTGCCGGGAGTTCGCCGTCGACAACACCGACATCCTCTGGGACCACCTGTTCGAGATCGACGCGGAGAACACGGCGGAGCGGCTCGACGCGTACTTCGGGCTCGTGCGGGGCGAGGCGGAGGCCGGGGAGGACGACGCCGCCCGCGAGTCCTACATGGCGGAATGGGTGCGGGCCGCCGAGGCCGACGCCGGAGACCGCCCCGTCGTCGTGGTGACCGGCGGATTCCACAAGCCGGCCCTCGAAGCGCTCGCCGCGTCCGGCGGCACGGCGTGGCCCCGCGTGCCCGAGCCGCCCGGCGACTCCACCGGCGGCAGCTTCCTCGTCCCGTACTCGTTCCGGCGCCTCGACGCGTTCACCGGCTACCAGTCGGGCATGCCGTCGCCCGAGTACTACCAGCGGCTCTGGGAGGACGGCCCCGACGCGGCGGCCGGGGCGCTGGTGGAGACGGTCGTGGCCCGGCTGCGCGGGCGGGGGCAGGTCGTGTCGACCTCCGACCTGATCGCCGCGCGGACCCTCACCGCCGGCCTCACCCGCCTGCGCGGCCACCCCGCGCCGGCCCGCACCGACCTGCTCGACGGCCTGGTGTCCGCGCTGGTCAACGACGACCTCGACCAGCGGCTCCCGTGGACCTCCCGCGGCGCGCTCGCGCCGGGGGCGCACCCGGCCGTCGCCGAGATGGTGGACGCGCTGAGCGGCGACCGGACCGGGCGCCTGCACGCCGACACGCCCGCCCCGCCGCTCGTGGGGAACGCGACGGCCGAGCTGGCGCGCCTCGGGCTCGACCGCGGCGGCCCGGTCGTGCTGAAGCTGACGACCCCGCGCGGGCTGGAGCGGAGCCGGGCGCTGCACCGCCTGCGCGTCCTGCGGATCCCCTTCGCCGAGCGCGAGTCCGGCCCCGCCACGGGCGCCGACCCGGAGCTGGAGGAGCGCTGGACCCTGGACGCCGCCGACCGCGACGGCCGCCGCCACGCCGCGCTCATCGAGGCGGGCGCCTACGGGCCCACGCTGGCCGACGCCGCGGCGGCCGCCCTGGACGAGCGGATGGACGCCGCGGGCGCCGACATGGAGGGACTCGCCGCCGTGCTGTTCGACGCGGCGCTGTGCGGCTGCGCCGACCAGTCCGGCCGGATCGCCGAGTCGATCTCCGCCGGGATCGCGGGCGCCTCCGACATCGCCGCGCTCGGGGCCGCGCTCGAATCCGTCCTCGGGCTGTGGCGGCACGACCGCGTCCTCGGCACGGCCGGCAGCCCGCTGTTCGGCACGGTCGTCGAGGAGTGCGCCGACCGGATCCTGTGGCTGGCCGAGGGCGTGCGCGGCGGTCCCGCGCCCGCCGACCTGCGCCGGCTGCGCGCCCTCGCCGCCGTCCGCGACGCGCTCCTGCACGCCTCCGGCGCGCTGCGCCTCGACCGGGCCGCGGCGCTCGGCGTCGCCCGCCGCGTCGCCGCCGGATCCGGCGCCCCGCCCGACCTGCGCGGCGCCGCGTTCGGGCTCGCCCGCGTCCTCGGCGACGCCTCCGACCCGGCCCGGGCGATGCGCGGAGCGGCGGTCCCGGCGACGTTCGGCGACTGGCTCGCCGGGCTGTTCGCGCTGGCCAGGCAGGAGGTGCTCGACCCGGGCGCCGCCCTTCTCGGCGTCCTGGACGAGCTGGTCGGCGGCCTGAGCGAGGAGGACTTCCTCATCGCGCTGCCCGCGCTGCGGCAGGCGTTCGAGTTCTTCCCGCCCCGCGAGCGCGCCGCCATCGCCCAGGGGCTGCTGGACCGGCGCGACTTTCGCGGCTCCGCCCGCGCGCTGCTGCGCGCGCCGGAAGCGCCGCTGCTCACCGCCGAGGCCCTCGCGCTGGACGCCCGCGTGGACAAGGCCCTCGCGGCGGCGGGCCTCGCGGCGGACGCGGGAAGCCTGCCTTCGACCGAGGAGGGGACATCGTGATCCCGCCTGACCTGGAACGCTGGCGGCTCGTCCTCGGCGCGCCCGCCGAGCCGTGCACGGGCGCGCTGGACGGCGGGGCCGCCGAACGGGACGCGGCGCTCGGCTGGCTGTACGGGCGCGACCCCGAGCTCGCCAGGCGCGGCGTGCGGCGCGGCGCCGGAAGGAACGGCGACGGCGAGCCCGTCCGGTCCGACGACCGCACCGGCGGGACCGGGCCGTCCCAGCTCACCACCGTCGACTGGCTCGACGCCGTGCACCGGCTGTTCCCCAAGGAGACGATCGAGCGGCTCGAACGCGACGCCGTCGAGCGGTACGAGATCCACGAGATCGTCACCGACCCGGCCGTCCTGGAGCGCATCGAGCCGGACGAGGCGCTGCTGCGCGCCGTCCTGCGGACCAAGCACCTGATGAACCCCGAGGTCCTCGCGCTGGCCCGCCGGATCGTGGAGGCCGTCGTCCGGCAGCTGATGGAGCGGCTGGCCACCGAGGTCCGGCAGGCGTTCCACGGCACCCGCTCGCGGCGGCCCAGCCGCGTGAAGAACTCCCGCAACTTCGACTTCCACGGCACCGTCCGCGCCAACCTCGCCCACTACCGCCCGGACGAGCGCCGCCTCTACATCGAGAACCCGAGGTTCGTGTCCCGGACCAGGCGGCACGTCGAGCAGTGGCAGATGATCCTGCTCGTCGACCAGTCGGGGTCCATGGTCGGGTCCGTGGTGCACGCCGCCGTCACCGCCGCGTGCCTGTGGGGGCTGCCCGGCCTCAAGACGCACCTCGTCGCGTTCGACACCTCCGTCGTCGACCTCAGCTCCGACGTGACGGACCCGGCCGAGCTGCTGATGAAGGTGCAGCTGGGCGGCGGGACCGACATCGGCCGGGCCGTGGCCTACGGGGCCGGCCTGGTGGAGAACCCCCGCCGCGCGATCGTCGCGGTCATCACCGACTTCTACGAGGGCGGGAGCGAGCACCGGCTCGTCGAGGAGGTGCGGCGGCTCGTCCAGCAGGGCACGCACGTGCTCGGGCTGGCGGCGCTCGACGAGGCGGCCAACCCCTCCTACGACCGGAGGACGGCGCAGCGCCTCGCCGACGAGGGCGCCCACGTCGGCGCGATGACGCCGGGGCAGCTCGCCGAGTTCGTCGCGGAACGGATCGGCCGGTGACCCGCGCCGACCTGCTCGCGCTGACCCCGGACGCGCTCGCCGCCCTCGCCAACCGCGGCCTGGTCAAGCGCGCCGCCAAGGATCTGGACGCCGGCGCCGGCCCCGAGATCACCGTCTCCCCGGACGGCGGGGTCGACGGCGCCTTCCCCGACGGCACCACGGCGTCCCTGCCCGCCGGGGCGGGGCTGGAGGCCGCGCGGTGCTCCTGCGCGGCGACCGGCACGTGCCGCCACCGGATCTGCCTCGTCCTGGCCTACCAGCGGACCGCCGCCGCACCGGAGGCGCCCGAGGCGCCCGAGGCTCAGGAGCCGGGGCCCGGCTGGTCGCCGGGGGCCTTCGACGACGACGCGCTCGCCCGCGTCCTCGGGCGGCGCGCCCTCACCGCCGCGCGCCGCGCCCTCCGCACCGGGTACTCGGCGAAGATCCGCCGCCCCACCGCGCGGGAGCCGGTGGCGCAGGTGGAGCTCCAGACCTGCACGGTCCGGTTCCTGGTGCCGGGGGAGCTCGGCTACGTCCACACCGACGCGGTGGCGGCGGTGCGCGGCGAGGTCACGGTGCTGGCCGTCTGGGCGTTCCGCGCCGCCGACGAGCGCGGCCTGGAGGGCGAGGAGATCCGGCTGGAGGTCGGCGGCTCGGCCGGGGCCGGCGGCGACGGCCTCGACGCCGCGCTCGACCTCGCCGACCAGGTCCTGCTGGAGGGCGCGGCGCACACCGGGCCCGTCCTCGCGACCGCGCTGGAACGCACCGCCGCCGACCTGGCGGCGTCCGGCCTGCACTGGCCCGCCGCCGCGCTCGGCGACCTGGCCGGGCAGCTCGCCGCCCACCACGACCGCCGCGCCGACCACGACCCGGCGCGCGTCGCGGAGCTCCTCGCCGAGGTCCACGCCCGGTACCGCGCGGCGCGCGGCGGCGCCGCCCGCTCCCAGGTGCTCGGCACGCAGGAGGCGGCGGACACGCCGCTGCGCCGCGTCCGCCTCGCCGCCCTCGGCTGCCGCGTTGGCGGCACGCCCGCGGCCCGCACCGCCGACGTCTACCTCGCGCACACCGCCACCGGCGTCGTCCTGGTGCTGAAGCGGCGCTGGGACGTCCCGGACGGCGACCGGCTCACCGGCGCCGACCTGGCCGGGCGCCGCGTCCTCGGGGCGCCGCTGCGGTCCCTCGCCGCCGCGAACGTCGTGTCCGAGAGCGCCTCGCGCAGCGCGGGGCGGGTCGTCCGGGTCACCTCCGGGCGGATCGCGAAGACGACGGTCACCCCGCTCGGCGACGCCTGGGAGGGCCTGCCCGCCGGGCTGCTGGTGCGCGACCTGGCCGCCGAGGGGCGGGCCCTGGACGCGCTCCCGCCTCGGCTCGTGCGGCCCCGCGTGGAGGCGGAGCTCGTCCGCGTCGTCGAGATCGCCGAGGTCCGCCACATCGGCTACCGCCCCGGGGCGCAGCGGCTGGAGGCCGTGGTCGCCGACGCGGCGGGCGTCCCGGCCGTCGTCTCCGCCGACTACAGCCCCCACCGGCCCGCCGCCCTGGACGCCCTGGCCGACGCGCTCGCGACCGAGCCCCGGTTCGTGTCGGGCGCCGTCCGCAGGGACCGGGGGGGCCTCGTCATCGACCCGTTGGCCGTGCTGACCGCCGGCGGTCCCGTCGTCCCCGACCTGGCTCCCGGCGAAGGCACCGCCGCCCTCGGGTCCCCGCCCCAGGCCGTGCCGGACCCGCTCGGCGACGCCCTGGAGGAGGCGCTCGCCGCCTGCGCTCAGGCGGCCCACCGCGGTCTCCTGCGCCTGCCGTCCGGCGTGCGGGAACGCCTCGTCCGCGCGGGCGCGACGCTGGAGCGCGTCGGCCTGCGCACCTGCGCCGGGACGCTCGCCGCCCTCACCGCGGCGCTCGCGGCCGACGACCCGGAGGGCATGACCCGCGCCTGGGCCACCGCCCACATCCGCCTGGTCACCGCGGCCGAGCTGCGCTGACGCGCCGCTACGCGCGGCAGGTGAGCGGGCGGCCCCCGTTGAGGGCGACCATGTCGCCGAGGGCGGCGACCAGGTCGATCGGCGCCCCGGGCGGCTGCCCGTCCAGTTCGGCGTAGGCGCGGTGCAGGTTGCCCACGAGGCGCTCGGGGTCGGTCAGCTCCGCGTACGGGCCGAGGTCGGTCTCGCGGGCGGCCTCCAGCGGCGCCAGCCCGGCCTGCCGGGCCTCCGCGGCGGTCGCCTGGACGAACCGCGCGTAGCCGAGCACCCGGTCGATGAGCTCGGGACCGGCGACGGGCCCGTGCCCGGGGACGATCGTCTCCGCGCCCAGCGGCGCGACGACCTCCTCCAGGACCTTGACCGCGCCCGCGACCGAGCCCTGCATCAGGAACGGGGTGCCGCCGTTGAACAGCAGGTCGCCGCAGAACAGCACCCGCCGCTCGGGGATCCAGACGATGGAGTCGTTGGTGGTGTGCGCGGGCGTCCCGACGTGCCGGACCTCGCAGCGCAGGTCGTCCACCCACAGGGTCAGGCCGTCGGTGTAGGTGAGGAACGGCGGCTCGATCTCGACGGCGCCCCAGTCGACCTTCGTCCAGAACGGCTCGTCGAACGGCGGGCCCCAGCTGAGCGCGCCCTCCCGCGTGCCCTCGTGGCCGACGACGGTCGCCCCGGAGAACAGGTAGTTGCCGAAGGTGTGGTCGCCGTGGTGGTGGGTGTTGACCAGCGTCCGGACGGGACGGTCCGTGACCGACCGGATCGACTCCAGGTAGGCGCGGGTGCGGCGCTCGGTCGAGCAGGAGTCGACGCTCGTCACCCCCCGCGCGCCCGCGAGGAAGCCGGCGTTGTTGATCCACCAGGTGCCGTCGGGCTGGAGGTAGGCGAAGATCCCGTCGGAGACCTCCTGCAGCCGCGGGCTCCCCGGCCCCTCGCGGTCGGGTGCGTCGCTCATGGGGAAGTGTAACCGGCGCCGGGCGCGCGGCCGCCGGCCGCGGCGGGCCGCGGTCAGTACTCCGCCAGGGTCGTCAGCAGGTGCGGGCGCGGTGAGGACTCGCGGGCCGACGGCTCCCGCGACCCGGCGGACCGCAGCACCTCCCCGGCGCCGAGCACGGCCGCGTCGCCGGTGTCGTCCCCGACCCGCGCGCCGAGCCCCGTCCGGTCCCGGATCAGTCGCTCCAGGCCGGGCAGCCGGGCGCTGCCGCCGGTGAGCGTGATGCCGACGCCGAGCAGGTCGCCGGAGATCTCGGGCGAGCAGCCGGCGAGCCCGGCGCCGATCGCGTCCACGATCCGCGCCACCGGGCCGGTGATCGCGCGGGCGACGTCCGCGGTGGTGAGGACGACGCCGCGCGGCATGCCCGTCGCGATGTCGCGCCCGTGCACGACGGTCTGCCGCACCGGGCGGCGGCCGAGCGGCGGCACCGCGCCGACCTCCAGCTTGGCCGCCTCCGCCGCCGCCTGCGACAGCGCGATGCCGTGCTCCTGGCGGACGAGCGCGGCGATGGCGCGGTCCAGCGTCGACCCGCCGATGTGCGCGGTGTGCGAGGTGACCAGGCCGCCGAACGCGATGACGCCCACGTCGGTGACCTCCGCGCCGATGTCGGCGATCACCGTGATGTCGGGCCGCCCGCAGGAGGTCATGCCCATGCCGATGGCGGCGGCGATGGGCGTCGGCACGAGCGTGAGCCGGCGCGCGCCCGCCTGGTAGGCGGAGAACTGCAGCGCCCGGTAGTGGACGGAGGTCAGCCCGCTCGGGACCGTGACGACCAGGCGCGGCCGCGCGGTGTAGTGCCGCCGGTGGTGGCGGCGCACCAGGTGCCGCATGAGGTACTCGGCCTCGTCGGTCTCGGTCGGCGCGCCTTCGCGGATGGGCCGTACGAGCGTGACGTCGGGGTTGCGCCCGGCCATCTCCCGTGCCGGGACGCCGAGGGCGAGGATGCGCCCGGTGTCGCGGGAGCGTGCGAGCAGCGACGGTTCGCGGCAGACGACGCCGCGGCCCTTCACATGCATCCGCACGGTCGCGCTGCCCAGGTCGATAGCGGTGTCCCGGCCCGCGAAATCCCACATCGCGTCCCTCCCAATCGCCCTGTTCGCCGCAAGAGTCCAGATGGTTCGATTCCCGTGCGGCCTGCGGCGATGCCCACGCCCGGGTAAGCGAATCGCAACGACCTGGTGATCTGGGATCCGACATGTCCGGAACGCGATGCGCGGTGCGGCGCCCGCCCGGGACGCAATCCCGGGCGGGCGCCAAAAGATCATGTAGGGACGGTGCCGGGGCGCGCGCCCCGCGCCCCCCACCCGCGCCGGGTCCGGACGGCGCCCGCCGCCCGGCACGCCCCGTACAGCAGGAACGAGATCGTGGTGACGTACGGGCTGATCGGAATGCTGGACCCGATCGACAGCAGGATGCCGCCCAGCACCGACACCGTCGCCAGCGCCGCGCTCAGCAGCGGCGCCAGCACCGGCGACGCGGTGACCCGCACCGCCGCCGCGGCCGGAGTGCAGAGCAGCGCGAGCACCAGCAGCGCGCCCACGACCTGCACGGACACGGCCACCGCGAGGCCGAGCACCAGCAGGAAGGCCGGCGACAGCGCCCGCACCGGCACGCCCCGCGCCGCCGCCACGTCCGGGTCCAGGCTCGCGAAGGCCAGCGGGCGCCACATGACCGCGAGGCACGCCAGCACCACCGCCGACGTCGCGAGCAGCCACGACAGTCGCGGCGTATCGATCGCGACGATCTGCCCCGTGAGAAGCCCGAACTTGTTGGCCGACCGGCCCTGGTAGAGCGACAGGAACAGCACGCCGAGCCCCAGCCCGAACGGCATCAGCACGCCGATGGCCGAGCCGCGGTCGCGCGCCTTCGCGCCGAGCACCCCGATCAGGCCGGCGGCCACCAGGGCCCCCGCGATCGAACCGCCCGCCACGCTCGCCCCGGCCAGCAGGGCGGCGGCCGCGCCGGCGAACGACAGCTCGCTGATGCCGTGCACGGCGAACGCCAGGTCGCGCATCACGACGAACGTCCCGGCGAGCCCGCCGACCAGTCCGAGCACGGCCCCCGCGACGAGCGAGTTGCGCACGAGCCCGAGCAGCGCCCCGTAGTCCCGGAAGTTGAAGATCTCGTGCCAGGCCTCTTGCCAGCTCATGCCGTCTCCTGGCGGGAACTTCGGGCTTCGCGGGCGGCGCCCAGGTCGAGGTACCGGTCGGCGAAGGGGAGGATCGGGTCGATCTCGTGCGTGACGAACACGACGGCGGTGCCGTGGTCGCGGCGGAGCCGGTCCACGAGTCCGGCGACGACGCGCTGGTGCTCAGCGTCCAGCGAGGCCAGCGGCTCGTCGCACAGCAGGACGCGCGGACCGGTGGCCAGGGCCTGCGCGATGCGCACGCGCTGCAGCTCCCCGCCCGACAGGAGTTCGACCGGGACGTCGGCGAACGCGGCGGCGCCCACGTCGGCGAGGACGGCCTCGACCCGGCGGCGCGCGTCCCGGCGCGGTCGCCAGGGCCCCCAGCGGTGGCCGTCGACGCCGAGCCGCACGAGGTCGCGGGCGCGCAGCGGGGTGTGCGGCGGGACGGCCCGGTGCTGCGGGACGTAGCCGACGGCGTCGCTGCCCCGCCGGGGGCGGCGCCCGTCCACCGCGACCGTGCCGGACGACAGCCGCTGGAGCCCGAGCAGCACCCTGAGCAGGCTGGTCTTCCCCGACCCGTTGGAGCCGACGACGGCGAGGAACTCGCCGGGCCGCACGTCGAGGTCCAGCCCGCGCCACAGGGTCCGCTCGCCGTAGGCCAGGGTCGCGCCGCGCAGGGCGATCACGAGAGCGCCTTCGCGAGCGCGGCGATGGTGCCGTCCATCCAGGCGACGTAGTCCCGGCCGGCCGGCAGGGTCTCGGTGACCGGCACCACCGGCACGCCCGCCTCGCGGGCCGCCTCGCGCACCTTGGCGGTCTCCGGGCCGCTCGTCTGCACGTTCACGACGAGCGCCCGCACCTTCCGGCCGGTGAGCAGCGCCAGCGTGTCGCGCAGCGCCCGCGGCGGGACGTCGTCCCCCTCCTCGACCGCCTCGGCGAACTCCTCCGGCGTCCGGTCGACCAGCCCGGCCGCGTCCAGCAGGTGGCCCGGGACGGGCTCGGTGACCGCCACGCCGTCGCCGGAATGCGCGGCCCTGACCGCCGCCGCCTTCCCCTCCAGCGTCTTCAGCCTCGCCTTGAAGGCGGCGGCGTTCGCCGCGAACGTCCGCGCGTCCTCGGGGTCGGCCTCGGCGAGCGCGGCGGAGATCCGGTCGGCCAGCAGCGCGACGGAGGGAAGGTCGTACCAGACGTGCTCGTTCAGCTCCTCGCCGGCCGGAGCGGTCTTCCCGGAGATCTGGACGGCGTTGAGCACCCGGGCCTTGGAACCGGACCCCTTCAGCAGCGTCTCCATGAAGTCGTCGTAGCCGCCGCCGTTCTCGATGACCACACCGGCCCTGGACAGCGCGAGCCTGGTGCGCGTCCCCGCCTCGAAGGAGTGCGGGTCCTGCGCGGGGTCGCTGATGAACGAGGTCACCTTCACCCGGTCCCCGCCGATCTGGCGGGCGATGTCCCCGTACACGTTGGTCGAGGCCACGACCGAGACCGCCTCCGCGGCCCCGGCGCCGGAGGACGACCCGCAGGCGGCGGCCCCGAGCGACGCGAGGGTGAGGGCGGCGCCGGCCCCGAGGACGCGGGCGCGCTGAGCAGACATCATGGAAGCTCCTGAAAATGAAAACGATTTTCAGTGGCAACTTAACATGACTCGCCCCTTTGGTCCCGTTTCCTTGCCGCCTCGGCAACGCCCCCGCACGCAGAAGGCCGCCGTCCCGGTTCCGGGACGGCGGCCTTCGAGGCGGTCGTTCTAGCGCTTGCGCAGTACCCCGCCGTACTCGTAGATGCCGCGGTCCAGCTTGGAGGCGCCCTCGTACCGCTCCAGCTCGGGCGGCACGGGGGCGAGCGGCGGCTGCACGTCCAGCGGGCGCCAGTCGACCAGGTTGCACAGGCCCGGCTCGACGGGGTCGAAGTCCGACAGCAGCGCGTCGATCTCGGCGGGCGTCCGCGTCTGCCACGGGATGCCCGCCCCGGTGACCTGCGCGGTCATCTCGGCGCTGCGCACCGGGTCGTCGCAGGCGACCTGGGAGAAGGTCAGGTGGCTGCCCGGCGCGGCCCGGTCCATGATCGTGCGCAGCACGCGGCGGGGGTCGTCGGCGTCGGGCAGGTGGTGGCCGACCGACAGGAACAGGGTCGCGACCGGCTCGTCGAAGTCGATCAGCCGCTTGACCTCGGGGTCCTCCAGGATGGTGTCCTGGTCGCGCATGTCGCCCTGGATGACCGTGGTCGAGGAGTCGCCGGCCAGCAG
Source organism: Actinomadura sp. NPDC048032 (assembly GCF_040653175.1). Taxonomy (NCBI): domain Bacteria; kingdom Bacillati; phylum Actinomycetota; class Actinomycetes; order Streptosporangiales; family Thermomonosporaceae; genus Actinomadura; species Actinomadura sp. NPDC048032. The sequence goes on along the minus strand of NZ_JBEZJP010000128.1, from coordinate 5,001 downwards.
GGCCCTGCCGTGGGCGAGGACGATCGGGTCGATGTCCACGTAGACGACGCGCGCGTCCGGCGCGAAGTCGCGGGCGACCTGGTGCACGTTCGCGTCGGTCGGCAGGCCGCAGCCCATGTCGATGAACTGGCGGATCCCCGCCTCGGCGGCCAGGTACCGGACGGCGCGGTACAGGAACAGGCGGTTCTGCCGGGTGATGTCGAGCCCGGCGGGGTGGTGCTCCAGCTGCGCCCGGATGAACTGCCGGTCGACCTCGTAGTTGTCCTTGCCGCCGAGCAGCCAGCCGTAGGCGCGGGCGGACGTCGGGACGTCGTGGGGGATGTCCGCCAGGGACGGCCTGTCTTGATCGTTCACAGGGGGAACGCTACCCCGCCGCGGCCCGGGGCGGGGGTTCTCCGCGTTCCGGACCGCGGCGGCGGGTCAGCCAGGCGAACGCCTCCGGCACGGGGCCCGGGCCGGGGAAGATCTCGTCCAGGGCGGACAGGAACTCCTCCGGAAGCTCCAGCGCGGCGGCGCGGACGGCGGAGTCGAGCTGCTCGCGCACGCGCGGGCCGACGATCGGGCCCGTCACGCCCGGGCGGGTGAGGAGCCAGGCGAGGCCGACGTCGCCCGGCTCCAGACCGTGCTCGCCGCACAGGTCCTCGTAGGCCTGGACGCGCGCCCGTTCCGCCGGGTCGTTCAGCATCTCGGCGGCGCGGCCCGACCGGGACCGGGAGCCGTCCCCGTCGCGCTCCTTGCGCAGGACGCCGCCGAGCACCCCGCCGTGCAGCGGCGACCAGGGGATCACCCCGAGCCCGTAGGCCCGCGCCGCCGGGACGACCTCCATCTCGGCGCGCCGTTCGACGAGGTTGTACAGGCACTGCTCGCTGACCAGGCCGAGCGAGCCGCGGCGGGCGGCCGCCTCGTTGGCCTGCGCGATGCCCCAGCCGGGGAAGTTGGACGACCCGGCGTACAGCACCTTGCCCTGCTGGACGAGGACGTCGATCGCCTGCCAGATCTCCTCCCACGGCGTCGACCGGTCGATGTGGTGGAACTGGTACAGGTCGATGTGGTCGGTCCCGAGCCGCCTCAGGGACGCCTCGGCGGCCTGGCGGATGTGCAGCGCGGACAGCCCGCCCCGGTTCGGCCAGGGCTCGTCCGGCGCCGCCATGTCGGCGTAGACCTTCGTCGCGAGGACGGTCTTCTCGCGGCGCCCGCCGCCCCGGGCGAACCAGGAGCCGATGATCTCCTCGGTGCGGCCCTTGTTCGCGCCCCACCCGTAGGCGTTCGCGGTGTCGAAGAAGTTGATCCCCGCGTCCAGCGCCGCGTCCATGATCGCGTGGGCGTCGGGCTCCTCGGTGAACGGGCCGAAGTTCATCGTGCCGAGCACCACGCGGCTGACCTTGAGGCCGGTACGGCCGAGCTGGGTGTACTCCATGGGGATCCACCAAAGCACCTGGCGGCCGTGTTCACCAGCAGGGCGGCGGCGAAGGCGGCGCCGGTCACGCCCAGCGCGCCGGTCGCGCCGCCGAGGGCGGTGCCGCCGAGCGCGGGCACGAGCACGGCCCCGAGGGAGGCCGCGGAGGAGACGCCGAGGACGTAGGGGTCGGCGAGCGGGTTGCGGACCAGGGCCTGGAGCGCCGCGCCCGCGACGGACAGGCCGGCGCCCGACAGCGCCGCCAGCAGCACGCGGGGCGTGCGGATGTCCCAGACGACCTGGCCGAGGAGCGGGTCGGCGCTGTCGCCGCGCCCGGACAGGTGGGCCCACAGAACGCTCCACACCGTCCCGAACGGAAGGTTCACCGAGCCCACCGAGATGCCGAGCACCATGGACGCGACCAGGGCGGCGCCGAGCGCGGCCAGCAGGACGCCGGTGCCGGCGCCGGAGACGAGATGCGGCCCGCGCGCCCGGGCCGGAGCCTCGCGGGTGAGGGTGTCAGGCATCGCCGATCACCTTGGCGATCTTCTCGACGCCCAGGGCGTTGAGGGGGCCGAGGTAGACGCTGTCGGAGACGACCGTGTACGTCCGGGTCTTGGAGGCGTTCCACTGCGGGTAGGCGGCGAACAGCTTCGCGGCCTCGGCGTCGCCCTTCTCCTCCGGGGTGAACAGCCCGACCACCAGGACGTCCACCCGGGCGGTGGCGAGTTGCTCCTTGTTGAGGGTGCGGGTGGCGTCCTCACCGCGCCCGGAGAACGCGTTGACCCCTCCGGCCGCCCGGATGACGTCGTCGTAGACGCCTCCGGTCATCACGGCGGGCAGGCCGTTGGCGTTCATCATGGACATGCCCGGGTAGGCGATGACGACCCTCTTGGCGGGCCGGCCGGCCGTCCTCGCGCGCACGGCCTCGACACGGGCCCGCAGCCCGGAGATCACCGTCAGGGCGCGCTGCTGGACGTCGAAGATCCGGCCGAGCAGCGCCATGAACTCCAGCGAGGAGTTGATCGACTGCGCCCGGTACGCCCGCTTCTCCGCCTCGGTGGCGTCCGGCTTGCCGTTGGCGCAGTTGACCGGGTTGACCAGCGACGGGATCCCCGCGGCGGCGAGCTGTTCCCGGGTGGCGAACCCGCGCTTGGCGTCGAAGCCTCCCGACCAGGTGGAGACCACGAGGTCGGGCTTGAGCCTCAGCACCTGCTCGGCGGGGACGTCGAAGTTCCTGTTCATCGTCAGCCCGCCGGTCGGCAGCGCCCGGATCCGGCCGATCATGGACGGGTCGTCGGACACGCCGTAGGTCTGGGCGTTGGCGAGGACGCTCTTCTCCAGGCCGAGCATCAGGAAGCTCTCCACCTCGCCGACCGAGGTGCCGTTGAGGATCAGCACCCGCCGCGGCGGCCGCGCGAAGGCGACCCTGGTCCCGCAGTTGTCGAACGACAGGGGATAGGACGTCCTGCGGGCCGGTCCGGTCGCGGACGCCGCGTCCGGGCCGGGGCCGGCGGGGGAGCCGCCGCACGCGGCGGCCGGCGCCGCCACCAGCGCGGTGGACATCGCCGCCGCGAGGGCGCGCGAAAGGAGGGGACGGTTCATGGGCGTGCTCTCTTTCCAGCGGGAGCCGTCGGCGGCTCCTCGGGAGGGATGCGGAGGACATCCGGGCGGCGTCGTGCCGGGCCCGGCGACATGCGTCGCCCTGAGAGCGGTGGGAGATCAGTGGTTCACGCGGTGGCGCCCAGGGCGGTGGTCGTCCCGGGAGGCCCGCGACGGGCCACGGCGTACCGGAGGGCGTCCCGGGCCGGAGCCCGCTCATCGGAGCGGCCGCGCGGCACGGGCCGCGGAAGGCCGGGGGATCGTCCGGCCGCGACCGCGAGCAGGAGCACCAGCGGTCGCAGGACCCAGCCGGCCAGGACCCGGACGAGCGCGCACAGCCGCGCCTCGCCCCACTCCAGCCAGGCGGACGTGACCAGCACGCTCACCGCGTGCATGAGCAGCATCGCCAGACCGGGACCGCCGCCGTGGGCCATCGGCTCCGCGCCGCCGTCCATGGCGGCGGCGTCCGGCCGGGCCGCCGCCAGCGGATGCCCTGCGGCGCGCATGAGCAGGACGTGCAGGACGACCTGCGAAGCGGCGGTGGCGGGCACGATCGACGCGAAGGTCCGCTCCCGGCCGGTCAGCGCCAGCGCGGGGCCGAGCACGAGCAGGAACCCGGCCAGCGTCGCCGCCCGGTCGAAGCCGCCGCCGCCGGCCAGGTGCCCGAGCGCGGCCAGCCCGGCGCACGCGGCGGCGAAGCCCGCCGCGCGCACCCAGCGCACCATCGACCATGGACCCATCTGGTGGGGATACTCCCACACGGGAACGGACGGATCGGGCGACCTCGGCCGGGTGTCGTCCTCCTCACGCCGCTAGGCGCGGGAGCCGCGGCGGCGCAGCGCGCCGTAGGCGCGCAGGATCGCGGGCACGAGCGCGTACACGACGGTGGGCACGACCACGCCGGTCACCACGAGAGTCCGGAGCGGCAGCGAGAGCGATCCGAGCAGGGGGCCCAGCAGCATCTGCGTGGCCATGATCATGAGGTACACGGCCAGCCAGGTGAACAGGGCGCGCAGGTGGATCGAGGGGGCCGCGACGGCGGGGGCGGGGGTGCGGACGGATGGCATGGCGTCTCCTGGTGGTCCGGTAAATCCAACTTGCGAGTTGGAGTTAACCACGCCCGGCCGCAGATTCCAACTCGCTAGTTGGAATCTGCGGTAGGCTCCGGGCATGGCATGGGACACCGCGAGGACCAAGCGGCTCATCCTGGACGCCGCGGTCGGCGAGTTCGCCGCCCACGGGCCCGAGGCGGCCCGCATGGACCGGATCGCCGCGACGGCCGGGGTGAACAAGGAACGGATCTACTCCTACTTCGGCAACAAGCGGCAGATGTTCGCGATCGTGCTGACCACGGAACTGGAGCGCCTGGCCGAGGCCGTGCCGCTGGACGCGAAGGCGGCCTCCGACCTGGGCGAGTACGCCGGGCAGGTCTTCGACTACCACCGCGCGCACCCGCACTTCGTCCGGCTGCTGCACTGGGAGGGCCTGCACACCACCGAGGGCGAGCCGGTGGCGGCCGAGGCCGAGCGGACCGCCCACTACGCCGGGAAGATCGCCGCGCTGGCCCGGGCGCAGGAGTCGGGACGCCTGGACGCCCGGCTGGCGGCCCGGGAGCTGCTGTACTCCGTCATCGTCCTGGCCGGCTGGTGGTTCGCCACCCCGCAGCTCCGGCGGATGCTGATGCCCGACCTCGACGACGACCCGGACGGCCAGCGCGCCGCACTCGTCCGCATCGTCCGCCGTCTCGGCGACCCCGCGGGCTGACCGCGTTGGACGTCACCGGGGTCGCCGAGATGAGGGCGGGCGAGGGGGCTCCCGGTCACGCGTCGGGGGTGACCAGGCCCGTCCGGTAGGCGATGACGACCAGCTGGGCGCGGTCGCGCGCTCCGAGCTTCGTCATCGTGCGGCTGACGTGGGTGCGCGCGGTCGCCGGGCTGATGAACAGCTCGGCGCCGATCTCCTGGTTGCTCAGCCCCCGTCCGATCAGGGCCAGCACCTCCCGC
>NZ_JBEZJP010000127.1:0-19440 GCF_040653175.1 Actinomadura sp. NPDC048032 | reverse complement strand
GCGACCGCGAACCCCCGCAGCGCCGCCACGAACCCGGCGTGGACCTGCGCCACGCGGAAGTCGTCGTCCACCACGAGCACGTCGATCATCGCACCATGCGGCCCGCCCCTCCGTGTACGCGGCTCGTCGCCCCGGTCGGCTCAGTCGTGCGAGACGTCGAGGATCATGGAGCCGTTCTTTGCGCGGTGCGGACGCAGCGTGAGGCCGTTGAAGGTCGCGGTGGCGCCGGGCCAGGACGCGTCCATCGAGGCGACCATCACGCCGTTGCGGCCGCGCGAGGAGAAGGTCAGCCGGTTGCCGTCGACCTTGACGTGCAGCGGGTCCAACCCGAGCCTGCGGTCGAACTTGATCGTCTGACCGTCCTTGATCTCGACCTGGCACTCGGCGTCCTCGCAGGCCTTCAGGTCGGTGCCGTCCCTGGCCTCGGACCTGCCCTTCGGTGCCTTGGGCGCCGGGGCCTCCTGCTCCGGTGCGGCGTTCGGCCTGGGAGCGGCGGCGGGCTCCTGCGCGGTGTCCGGCTTCGGCTCGGCGTTCGCCGCCGCGTTCTGGTCCGGCGCCGGGTCGGACGACGAGTCCATGGTGAACGGGCCGGTGCCGAGCGCCGGGTTCGTGCCGGGCGGGGCGTCCGCCTGCGGCGGGGCCGGCGGAGGCGCGGTGCGTGCGACGCTCGCGGCGGCGACGCCGCCGCTGAGCGCCACCGAGATGGCGGCGGTCGTGGTGAGCAAGCCGAGAATCCTTGTGGACATCTCTGCACTCCTGACGAGGTGGGAACTGTGCTCTCTGTCGCCCGGGCGTTACTCACCGTAGCAGAAGGTTACCCAGAGTGTTGATCGACTGGGCGGGCCCGTGTTCAGCCTCGCGGGCGCTCGTCCACGAGGAGGGTCTGCAGGACGCGGCCGAGCTCGCCCGAGCGGTCGGCGAGCGTCCCCTGGCAGAGCGCGCTGCCGCCCGGGGCGGCGTCCAGGGACGCGGCGAGGCACAGCCATTCACCCGCGGGGTCGCGGTGCAGCGCGACGGTCACGTCGGTGTTGATGATCAGCCACTCGGCCACGTCGAGTTGGCTGCCGACGCCCGACGCGCTGTCGGCGAGCGTCAGCGCGCGGACGAGCGGCGTGTCGGCCTCGCCCGCGACCAGCGGGATCCGCGGCCGCGCCCAGACCGTCCCCGGGCCGGGCTCGCCGAAGGCGCCGCTGACGAGCCGCCACTCCATCGCGGACAGGTAGCCGTCCCGGTGCATGCCCGCCCACGCGCCGAACGGCTCCGTCGCCTCGGGCAGGTCCGGCGGCGCGGCGGCGTGCACGACCGGCTCCAGGCGCGCGGGGGCCGCCATGATCCGCCAGGCGCTCGCGCGGGCGACCGGCCGCCCCTCGTGCGCGATCTCGCCTTCGAGGAGGGCGACCCTCCTGCCGGGGCGGACCGTGCGCACGGCGACCTCCAGCTCCGCCACGGGCACGGGGCTGAGGATCTCGACGGTCACCCGCGCCACCCGGGTGCCGGGGACGGGGTCGTGCCGCTCGAAGGCCCGCCCGAGGAGGGCCGAGAACGGGCCGCCGTGCTGGAGGCCCGGCGACCAGGGGCCCGCCGTCGCGGGTGTGGAGGCGAACCGCCCGCCGCCGAGCGGCTCGTAGAACGATCCGGCCGGCGCGTCCTCGCCCATGCTGCGTCCTCCCCGCCCACGACTAGAAGAACATTCTAGAAGGCGAGGGCGGCGGGGACGCCCGGGTCAGCCGCAGAGCTTCTGGGTGGCCGTGCCGGTCTCGATGGACGACCCCCCTTCCGTCGGCGTGGCGCTCGGCGACTCCTTCACCTCGACCTCCTTCACGCCGGCCCAGTCCGCGCCGTCCCAGTCGGCTCCGACCATCACCTGCACCTGGGAGCCGAGCGAGGAGACCTTCTTGCGCTTGGCGTCCGGGATCGCGGCGGCGAGGGTCCGGGCCGAGTCCTCCCGTCCCGGCCCGTACAGGATCTGCGTGGTCTGCTGCCCGCGGCGCGCCACGCCCGGCGCGACGGACACCTTGAAGCCGGCCTTGCGGAGCTCGCCGCCCGCCTTGGTGGCCAGGCCCCGGGTGCCGATCGCGTTGAGGACGCGGACGGAGATGTCGCCCGGCGGCACCGTCAGCTCGTTCTCGGCCTTCTTCGTCGGCGTGGCGCTCGGCTTCGGGCTCTCCGTCGCGAGCGGCTGGTCGCGGCGGAGCCGGGTGAACAGGTCGCGCGCCTTGTGCTGGTCCCATTGGACGGTCGACTGCTGGGACGGCGCGTTCCACAGCACGGTGTTGTAGGCCGGGTTCGACAGCGGCACCTTCGCGAACGTGACGTCGTCGGTCGACAGGTTCTTCATCTGGTCGGCGAGGCCCGGCAGGTTGTCGGCCAGCTTCTCGTCGACGCGCAGCGACTTCAGCGAGGCGTTCAGGAACTTCGTGGACTTGACCGGGTCGCCGAGCGTCTTCGTCGACAGCGCCTGCTTCATCATCGCCGCCATGAACTGCTGCTGCCGGTCGATGCGGCCGAGGTCGCTGCCGCCCGTCAGGGAGTAGCGGGCGCGGGCGAACGCCAGGGCCTTCAGGCCGTCCACGTGCGACTTGCCCGCCGGGAGCTTCAGGCCGCTCTTCTTGTCGTCGACGGCCTGCTCGGTGCACACGTCCACGCCGCCGATCGCGTCGACCATGTGCACGAACCCGTAGAAGTTCACCTCGACGTAGTGGTCGATCGACACGCCGGTGGCCTGCTTGACCGTGCTGACGGTGAGGTCGGGCCCCCCGAACTGGTAGGCCCAGGTGAGCTTGCCGGGACGGGCCGGGACCCGCGTGCCCTTGGCCCCCTCCGACCCGTTCGACCCGTGCCCCGGGATGGTCACGTAGGAGTCGCGGGGCAGGCTCACGACCGAGACGCTGTCGTGGTCGCGGGACACGTGCACCAGCATCATCGTGTCGGAGCGCTCGCCTGCCTCGTGCCCGAGCTTGGCGGCCTTCTGCTGCTCCTTCGTCAGGCCCTCGCGCCGGTCGACGCCGGCGACCAGGATGGTCATGGCGCCCTTCGGCGTGTCCCTGCCCTTGCCGAGCCCGCCGACCGAGACCTTGTCGATCATGCCCGTGACGTAGTTCTGGAACGCCCACGCGCCGCCCGAGGTCAGCAGCACGAACGCCGAGGCCGTCCCGGTCAGGGTGAGGAAGCGCTTCTGCCGCCGCGCGCTCGTCGCCGCCCGCGGGCTCAGCCCCCGGCCCGGCCGGCGCGGCCCGCGCGGGCTCTCCACCGGGACGCGCGGCGCCGGCATCCCGTCGATGGTCACGCCCTCGATGTCGCCGTCGTCCTCGGCCGCGTGGGCGCCGGGACGCGGCCGGAAATAGCGCTCCAGGGGGTCGGCGTCGCCGCGACCCGAGTCGTGCCCGTCTGCCATGCCGGCCGCCGCCTCCCGAAGATCACGTGCTGACGCGAGTCCCCACCACTCTAAAGTGGGGGACACCCGTCCGTTCGCTACCTGGACCTCGTGTCCTTGCAGTAACGTGGCGCCGTCTTGACCACACCCCGGCGGCCCGCACGCAAACCTGGGTGGCGTGGGCTGCGTCAGACAAGCGAGCAAGAGAGAGGAAGGGGCGCCTCACTCCGGTCCGCCGGACGGGAGCGCCCGCGAGCCCACATGAATTCGTCTCCCCATGCCCAGCGCGCCATGAACCAGGAAACCCGCTACGCCGTGAAGCCCCTTCCCGACTCCGGTCAGCGCACGTGGCCCGCCGTCTCGGTGGTGATGCCGGTCCTCAACGAGGAGCGCCACCTGACCGACGCCGTGCGCCGCATCCTCAGCCAGGACTACCCGGGCGAGCTGGAGCTCGTGCTCGCCATCGGGCCGTCCCGCGACCGCACCGAGGAGATCGCCCGCAAGCTGGCCACGGAGGACGCGCGCCTCATCGTCGTCGCGAACCCGACGGGGCGCACCCCCCAGGGCCTCAACATCGCGATCAAGGCCTCGCAGTACTCGATCATCGTCCGGGTGGACGGGCACTCCCTGCTGCCCGCCGACTACGTGCGCGCCGCCGTCGAGACGATGGAGGAGACCGGCGCCGACAACGTCGGCGGGATCATGGCGGCCGAGGGCGTCACCCCGTTCGAGAAGGCCGTCGCGCGCGCGATGACCTCCAAGCTCGGCGTCGGCAACGCGCGCTTCCACACCGGCGGCGAGGCGGGCGAGGTGGAGACGGTCTACCTCGGCACGTTCCGCCGCAGCGCGCTCGACCGCGTCGGCGGCTACGACGAGACGTTCACCCGCGCGCAGGACTGGGAGATGAACCACCGCATCCGGCAGTCCGGCGGCCGGATCTACTTCACGCCCCGCATGCGCGTCACCTACCGGCCCCGGCCCAACCTGCGGGCCCTCGCCAAGCAGTACTTCCACACCGGGCGCTGGCGGCGCGTCGTCGGGCGCGAGCACCAGGGCACGCTCAACCTGCGCTACCTCGCGCCGCCGATCGCCGTCGTGGCGATGGCGGCGGGCGTGGTCGCGGGGGCGTTCGGGTTCTGGCCCGGGTGGATCCTGCCCGGCGGGTACGCGGCCGCGATGATCGCCGGCGCGGCCGTGGAGGGGCGCGGGCTGCCTCCGGCCGCCTGGATCCGGCTCCCGCTCGTCTTCGCCACCATGCACGTGACCTGGGGCGTCGGATTCCTGACCAGCCCGCCGCGGCTCGGCCAGCCCGCTCCGATCAAACCGGGCGAATCCATTCAGTAACGGGGCAAAAAAGTACGATCACCTCCGAACCGCCATGGTGCGCGGCCCGTCTGACCGTTAGGTTTGGCGGGATCTCGCCCGTCGCGGTTCGGAGGTGGCCATGTCCAACGGAGCGCGCCACGGTCTCGGCGTGTTGGTCGGGCTCGTGGTCACCCCGGTGATCGCGCTGTGCCTGATGTTCAGCACGACCAAGTTCACGGACTATTTCCGGTACTTCTTCACCCGGGGGGGCGAGGACCGCTGGATCGGCGCCGCGCTGGTCGTGGTGGCGGCGGTGCTGGTGGGCCTGGCCGCCGGGTCGCGCCTCTCGCCGCTCGCCTCGCTGATCCCGGGGGCCGCCTACACGGCGATCGGCCTCCTCTGGCTCGCGTCGCCGCGCTTCGCGGTCGAGCACTCCGGACGCGATCTGCTGGGCCGCCAGCTCTACCAGGGCTACACGACGCTCGCCCCGTACGGGGTCTTCCTCCTGCTGGGCGTCGCGTTCCTGGTCGCCTCCCTCGCGCCGTCGCGGTGGAGGGCCCGCACCGCGGCCGGGCCGCGGTACGGCGGCCCGCCTCCCGCGCCGATGGGCCCGCCGCCCATGCCCGGCGGCCAGGCGCCCATGGGAGCGCCCCAGCCGCCTCCCGCGCCGGGGCAGAGCCCGCCCTGGCACGGCGCGCCGCAGTACGGGCAGCAGCCCTCCTCGAACCCGCCTCCGCTGCCGCCGGCGCGGCACGCCGAGGAGAGCCGGTCCGAGCCGCCCGCTCGGAGCGGCCGCTCCGACGACGACGAGTCCCCCGGCGAGTGGACGCAGATGTACGGCGGCAACCGCCCGAGCTGACCGCCCGGCCGGCGCCGCCCCTCCGCTACGCCTGGACGGCCGCGAGCACGCCGGGGACGTCGTTGACCACCATCGCGTCGAACCCGGCCTCCGCGTAGGTCGGGGCGGCCTCGGCCGACGGGCACCAGGCGATCGCCTCCAGGCCCGCCTTGTGCGCGATCTCCACGCAGTGCTCCAGCGGCCGCAGCCGCGTGTCGGGGTGCTCGATGCCGCACGATCCGGTGTGCACGGCGACGACGTCCATGCCGAGGCCCGCCGCGGCCGGGACGGCGTGCCACAGCGGGAACCGCAGCCAGGTCAGCAGCCCGAGCGGGACCCCCGGCGCCTCCTCGCGCAGGAACATCAGCAGCGACGGGTCGAACGAGGTGACCAGCAGCCGCCGCCGCTCCGCCTCCCGCCTCAGCACCGGGGCCAGGAGCGCGCCGGTGCGGCGGGACGGCTCGTCCAGCGCGTCCTCCAGCACGGTCTTGACGTCCACGTCCACGGCCACGTCCGCCGGCAGCGCGTCGAAGATCTCGGTGAGCAGCGGCAGCCCGCTCGCGGTGGCGGGCAGGTCGACCAGGTGGTCGCCGTCCACGGTCGTCGGATCGTGTCGCAGGACGAGGGCGTCGTCGGCGGTCCGCGTCACGTCGATCTCGATCCAGGACAGGCCGGCCTCCACCGCGGCGAGCATCGAGGGCAGCGTGTTCTCGGCGACGGCCTCTTGCGCGCCGGGCGGGACGACCTCGCCCGAGCCGAAGCCGCGGTGGCCGATGACGGTGGGGGTGTTCTCGAAGATCACGGTGCTTCCTCGCTGGCGAGATGTTCGGCGATGACGGCGTCGAGCGGCTGGGTGACCTTGAGGTTGCGCTCGCTGCCCGCCACGACCCGGATCGGGACGTCCGGCAGGTAGCGGTGCACGATCCCGCAGTCGTCGGTGGCGCGCAGCCCCGGGTCGGCGAGGGCCAGCTCGTAGGCCTTGCGGATCGTGCCGAGCCGGAAGCCCTGCGGCGTCTGGAACCGGGCCAGCGTCTCGCGCGGCGGCATCGAGGCGACCGTCCCGTCCTCGACCACCACGATCGTGTCGGGCGACGGCACGCCGACCGCGACGGCCTCGCAGGCGTCCAGCGCGTCCAGCACGCGGTCGATGACCGGGCGGTCGACGAACGGGCGGGCCGCGTCGTGGAACAGCACGCGGACGTCGTCCGGGCGGTCCTCCAGCAGGCGCAGCGCCGCCGCGGTGGACGCGGTCCGGGTCGAGCCGCCCTCGATGACCGCCGCCGTCTTGCGGAACGGCGCCGCGATCGAGGCGGCCTCGCGCAGATGCCCGGGCGCCATCACCACCACGACCTCGCCGATGCCCGGATGGGAGTCGAACGCGCGGACCGCGTGCGCCAGGATCGGCCGCCCGCCGACCTCCATGAGCTGTTTGGGGCGGCCGGCGCCCATGCGCGCGCCGACCCCTCCGGCGAGGACCACCGCAACCGTCCGCGTCGCCATCTCTCCCGGTTTCCATGACTCTGCGTAGTCGAGCCACTACGCTTTGCACTGCACTGCTTCTGCGACCGGCTGGAGGCACCGATGGATCAGGCGCCCGCGCGTGAGCGGCCGGTCACGCTCAACGTACCGGACCACCCCGCGATCATCCGCCCGGATCGAGAGGCCGCCGATGCCGTGGACACCCTGGATGCGGAGGGCGCGCGCCCGCGCGGCCCCGCCGAGCCGGGCGGCCTCGTCGCCGCCTACCTGACCGGGCCCTGCGCCGCGGTCGTCGCCCGGTGGGCCGGCGAGCGCGGGATCACCGCCGGCGCCGTGTCGGCGTCCTCGCTCGCGCTCGCGGGCCTGGCGGCGGTGTGGTTCTCCGACGGGGCGCGCGGCGGCCTGGTCGCCGGCGCGCCGCTGCTGGCCGCCTCGCTCGTCCTCGGGCAGGCGGGCGCCGGCCTCGGCCGCCGGGCGAACCCGTTCGCCGTCCGGCCGGACGCCGTCCTCGACCGCGTCGGGGAGCTCGCCGTCTACGCGGGCCTGGCGGCCGGCGCCGCGGCCTCCGGGCGGAGCGCGTGGTGGCTCGCGGTGGGCGCGGCGGCGCTGCTGTCCGTCCGCCACACGGTCTCGGCCTCGTACGCGGCGGGCCGGCGCGCGCGCCGCCCGCGCCCGTCCCGCCGGGGCGGGGTCGCGGGGCGGGCCGTCGAGAGCCTGCGGCTGCCGTTCGGCGAGCGGTTCGCGCTGATCGCGGTCACCGCCGCCCTCGCCGACGCGCGGCTGACGTTCGCGGCCCTGCTCGCGTGGGGCTCCGCCGCCGCCGCGCTGTCCCTGGGCGGACGGGCGGCGAGGTCGCTGGCGCCATGACGGGCGTGCGGACGTACCGCGACGACGGCCCGCTCTCGCGCGCCCTCGGCCGGGCGTCGGGCGGGCGGCTCCCGCCGCTGCCGGTCGCCGCCCTCGCGGCGGCCGCCGCAGCCGTCCTGCTCGCGGCGGGCCCGCTGCCCGGAACGCGGCTCGGGCCCGAGCCGGCGGTGTTCGCGCCGCTCGTCGTGCTGCTGCTGGCCGGGCCCGCGTCCGAGAACCCCCACGCCGGGCGGCTGGACTGGCTGGTTCCGCCTATTCTGCGCGGGATCGAGTATGGTTACCTCGCCGTGTTGGGGGACGCGCGGGCAGTCCCGGCGCCGCTCGTCTACGTGCTGCTCACGGTTCTCGCGCTCCACCACTACGACGCCGCCTACCGCACCCGCCAGGGGCGCCGGCCGCCGCGGTGGGTCCGCCTCGCCGGACTCGGCTGGGAGGGCCGGATGCTGTTCACGGCCTTCGCGGGGGCGTTCGCGCCGCTTCCGTTCGCGTACGCGGCGCTGGCCGCCTACCTTGGCGTGTTGTCCGGCGGAGAGAGCGCCGCCACGTGGGCGCGGCACGGCCGCGCCGGCGCAGTGACGATCGACCTGACGAAGAAGTTGTCCGAGGGTGTGGGGGACGGGCCCCACGGCGAGAGGGAGAAGAAAGCATGATCGGCATGGTGCTGGCGGCGGGCGCGGGCCGGAGGCTGCGGCCGTACACCGACACCCTCCCCAAGGCCCTGGTCCCCGTGAACGGCGAGACCACCATCCTCGACATCGCCCTCGGCAACCTCGCCGAGGTCGGGCTGACCGACGTCGTCATCGTGGTCGGCTACTGCGCGGACGCCGTGCGCAACCGCAAGGCCGCCCTCGAGGAGCGGTACGGCGTGTCGCTGACGCTCGTCCACAACGACAAGGCCGAGGAGTGGAACAACGCCTACTCCATGTGGCTCGCTCGGGAGCACTTCTCCAAGGGCGTCCTGATGGTCAACGGCGACACGGTCCATCCGGTGAGCGTCGAGAAGACACTATTGGCGAACCGCGGACCGGACATCCTCCTGGCGGTGGACGACGTGAAAACTCTCGCCGACGAGGAGATGAAGGTGATCCTCGACGGCGAGGGCCGCCTGAAGACCATCACCAAGCTCATGGACCCCGCCACCGCGAACGGCGAGTACATCGGCGCCACCCTGATCGAGCCCGCCGCCGCCGGGCCGCTGGCCGACGCGCTCAAGGCCACCTGGGAGGGCGACCCCGACCTCTACTACGAGGACGGCTACCAGGAGCTCGTGAACCGCGGCGGACGCATCGGCGTCGCGCCGATCGGCGAGGTCGACTGGGTCGAGGTCGACAACCACGACGACCTGGAGAAGGCCCGCCGGATCGCCAAGGGCTACTGACCGCACGCACGGCACGAACCGACCGCACGACGGCACGAGGAGGCCCATGCCCCTGCTGACGCGGATGCTGAACGCGCCGCTCTCCATCGACGTGCGGCGGGGAGCCGTGGCGACCCTCGGCGAACTGCTCGCCGACAGGCGGATCGCCACCGAGGGGCGCGTCGCGATCGCGGTCGGTCCCGGCCAGGGCGACCAGATCGCCGAGCACGTCCGGCCGTCCCTGGCCGCCTGCGAGGTGTTCCACGTCGAGGGCGGCACCGTCGAGGCGGCGGTCAGCCTGGGCTCCCGGCTGCGCGCCGGGTCCTACGAGGCGGTCGTCGGCATCGGCGGCGGCCGCACGATCGACGCCACCAAGTACGCGGCGACGCTCTCGGGCATCCCGATGGTGTCGGTCGCCACGAACCTGTCGCACGACGGGATCTGCTCGCCGGTGGCCTCCCTCGTCCACGACAAGGGCAAGGGCTCGTTCGGCGTCGTGATGCCGCTGGCGATGATCGTCGACCTCGACTACGTGCGCGCCGCGCCCGACCGGCTCGTCCGCGCCGGGATCGGCGACGTGGTGAGCAACTTCTCCGCCGTGGAGGACTGGCTCCTCGCGGCCGACGAGTGCGGCGAGCGGATCGACCGGATGGCGCTCACCGTGGCGCGCACCGCCGCCGAGGCCCTGCTGCACCAGCCCGGCTCGATCGACTCGGACCGGTTCCTGACGGTCCTCGCCGAGGGGCTCGTCCTCTCGGGCATGGCGATGGCGTTCGCCGGCGACTCCCGCCCGGCGTCCGGCGGCGACCACGAGATCCTGCACGCCATCGACCACCTCTTCCCGGACACCGCCAACCACGGCGAGCTGGCCGGGATCGGCGCCGCGTTCTGCTACCACCTGCGCGCCACCCGGCTCGGTGCGGGCGAGGAGCGGCTCGAAGAGATCCTCGCCTGCCTCGGACGCCACGGACTGCCCCGGTTCCCGGCCGACATCGGGCTGTCCGCCGAGCAGTTCGCGGAGGCGGTGCTGTACGCCCCGCAGACCCGCCCCGGCCGCTATACGATCTTGGAACACCTCAGCCTCGACGAGGGCGAGACCCGCAAGGCGGTGCACGAGTATGTCCAGGCCCATGGAGGCTGAGCTGTCCGGGCAGAACCCTTCCCCGCAGCCCCCCGGCTCCCCCGAACCACCCGGCCCCGCGGAGCCGTCCGGCGACGACCACCGGCCGCACCGCAAGGGCGCGAAGGTCGCCGACATCCGCCGGTACGGCCAGCCGCCCGGTCTGAAGGACCGGCGCAACGAGGAGCACTGGGCCGGCCGCCTCTACATGCGCGACCTGTCCCCGTACTTCGCGTGGATCTCGCTGCGCCTCGGGTTCAGCCCCAACCAGCTGACCTACCTGATGATGCTCAGCGGCGTCCTCGCCGGCGTCGCGGTGTCGCTGCCCGTCGACCCGCTGTGGACGGCCCTCGCCGGCGCGTTCCTCATCCAGGTCTACCTGCTGCTCGACTGCGTCGACGGCGAGGTCGCCCGCTACCTGCGGCAGACGTCGGTCGCCGGGGTGTTCCTCGACCGGATCGGCCACTACCTGTCGGAGGTGTCGCTGCTCGCGGGGCTCGGCTTCATGGCGCAGGGCGGCTGGGAGAACGGCGGCTGGGTCGAGCTCGGCCTGCTCGCCGCCCTCGGCGCCGCGCTGATCAAGGCGGAGACCGACAACGTCGTCGTCGCCCGCGCCAAGTCCGGGCTGACCGCCGACCCGACCGGCGGCGACCGCGCGCTGAGGCCCCGCTCCACCGGCATCGCGCTGGCCCGGCAGGCGGCGTCCATGCTGCGCTTCCACCGCATCATCGGCGCGGTCGAGCTGTCGCTGCTCATCCTCGCCGCCGCCGTGATCGACACCCTCACCGGCGCGGACGACCCCGTCGCGGTCCGCGTCCTGACGGTCGCCGTCGCCGCCGTCGCCGTCCTGCAGACGCTGCTGCACCTCGTCAGCATCCTGGCCTCCCGGAGGCTGAAGTGAAACTGTCCGTCGTCGTCCTCACCATGGGCAACCGGCCGGAGGAGCTCGCCCGCGCCGTCCGCAGCGCCCTGGAGCAGGAGCATGTGGACGTCGAGGTCGTCCTCGTCGGGAACGGCGCCGACCCCGTCGGCGAGGCGGCGGGCGCGCCGCCGTTCGACGACGAGCGCGTCAAGACCCTCAGCCTCCCGAAGAACCTCGGCATCCCGGGCGGCCGCAACCGCGGCGTGGAGGCGTCCTGCGGCGACGTCATCCTGTTCCTGGACGACGACGGCTGGTACCGCTCGCCCCGCCTCGGCGCCCACCTGCGCGACCGGTTCTCCGCCGAGCCCGACCTCGGCGTCGTCTCGTTCCGCGTCCGCGACCCCGAGGGCGGGCGCGGCGAGCGCCGCCACGTCCCGCGCCTGCGCGCGGGCGACCCGGAGCGCTCGTCCCCCGTCACCACGTTCCTCGGCGGCGCCTGCGCGATCCGCCGCGCCGCGTTCGACGCCGGCGGCGGCCTCCCCGAGGACTTCTTCTACGCCCACGAGGAGACCGACCTCGCCTGGCAGATCCTCAACGCCGGCTACCGCATCGTCTACGACGCCTCGGCGGTGATGTTCCACCCCGCCGTCCTGCCGACGCGGCACGCCATGTTCTACCGCTACAACGCCCGCAACCGCGTGTGGCTGGCGCGCCGCAACCTGCCGTGGCCGCTGGCGCTCACCTACCTCGCCGTGTGGGTCGGCATGACCCTCCTGCGCGAGCGCAAGCCGAGCGCCCTCAAGCCGTGGTTCAAGGGCTTCGTGGAGGGCTGGCGCAAGTCCGCCGGGCCCCGCCGCCCCATCTCCTACCGCACCGCATGGCGCATGACCCGCACGGGCCGCCCCCCGATCATCTAGGGGTTCGCGCCTTCCCAGGGGGCGACCGCCTGGGACTCCCGCCACGCGCCGGACGATCCTCACGCCACGGGTCAGGGGGTCGTCACGGCCGCGACGATGAGGCGGGTCAGTTCGGTGGTGATGTCGTCCAGGGGGACGTGCTGGTCGCGGGCCGACCAGTGGTGGACGAGGTTGTTCACGGCGCCGATGACGGCGATCATCGTGAGCCCGTGGTCGCGGTCGGCGGCCTCGCCGCGCTCGGCGGCCTCGCGGACCATCGCGAGCATCGCGTCCTCCCACTGGCCGCGCCAGCGGAAGCGGTGCCGCTCCAGGCCGGCGCTGACGCCGATCACCTCGACGAACGCGATGCGGGCCCAGCGCGGGTCGCTCGCGGTAACGGTGACGAACGCGCGGACGGCGCTCTCGACGCGGGCCGGGAAGGCGGCGCCCGCCTCCCTCCCGTACGCGGCGGAGACGGCCTCGGCGGCGCGCTCGTTGATCCCGCGGTGCAGCGTGGTGAGCAGCTCCTCGCGCCCGGAGAACTCCTCGTAGAAGTTGCGGGTCGACACGCTCGCGGTCGCGCACAGCCGCTCGATGGACGTCGCCGCGTACCCGCGCGTCCCGAACAGTTCGAGCCCGGCGGCCAGCAGGCGGTCGCGCCGCTCCGCACGGCGCTCCTCGGCCGACCGGCCTGCGTAGCTGCGCCTGGGTGCGGGATTGCGGCCGCTCATCGGTCTCCGTTCACCCGTGCGGATGGGGCAGCGTCAGCCTAACGCCGGGCGGAGCGGCGCAGGGCCCCGTCAGCCGGTGACCAGCGCGTCCCTCCACTCGGGGTCGGCGGTGAGGACGGTCAGCCGCTGCGTGGCCCGCGACACCGCCACGTACAGCACGCGCAGCCCGCGCGGGGACTGGGCGGCGACGGTCTCCGGCGCCACGATCACGGCGGCGTCGAACTCCAGGCCCTTGGCCTCCAGGACGTCGAGCACCTGGACGCGCTCGGGCAGTCCCGCGCCGAGCCGGTCGCGTTCGGCGGCGTCCCAGGCGGCGGCGGACCCCCCGAACAGCGAGGCCTGGCCGCCGGACTCCTCCAGGGAGAGCGGGACGATCAGGCCGATGGTGCCGTCGACCTGGCCGAGCAGCTCCTCGACGGCGGCGCGGGCGGCGGAGCCGAGCCCGGGCTCGGGGACGACCCGGACGACCGGCTCGATCCCGGACGTGCGGACGGCGCGGGCCGGCTTCGCGTCCGGCAGCGCGCGGGCGAGCACCCGCGCGGAGACGGCGGCGATCTCGGTGGAGTTGCGGTAGTTCGTGGTCAGCTCGTACTCGTGCCGGGCGCGGGGCGGGGGCGCCTTGCGGCCCCGGCGGCGGTTCCGGGACGCGGGGCGCTCGCCGCCGAGCGCGGCCTCCATCGCCCGCCGGGCGGCGGGCAGGTCCTCCCAGGCGCTCTGGGCCGGGTCCTCGACGACCGTCCAGCTCGCCTGGCGGCCGCGGCGGCCGAGCATCCGCCACTGCATGGGGGACAGGTCCTGCGCCTCGTCCACCACGAGGTGCGCGTACTCGGGGCGCTCCTCGACCACGCCGTCGTCGACGCGGCGGGAGCGCTCCAGCCGCTCGATGGACGTGGTGAGCTCCCGCATCTCCGGCTCCCACGTCTCGTCGACGACCTCCTCGCCGGTGAGGATGTTGACGCCGTCCACGACGAACGGGTCGTCCTCGGACGGCGCGCCGCGGCGGCGGGACGGCCGGGGCGGGGAGCCGAGCAGCGCGTCGATCTCGTCGAGCAGCGCGACGTCCTGGTAGCTGAGCGGCGCGCCGTCGCCGGCCCAGGAGGCGGCGAGCGGCTCGACGTCGGCGCGGTCGACGTCGCGCCCGGCGACGCGGCGCAGGCGGGACGGGTCGCCGAGTGAGCGCAGCACGTCCAGCGGGCGGCGGATCGGCCACCAGGCGACGAGGAAGTCGGTGAACGCGCGCTGCTCGCGGACCCGCGCGTCGAACTGGGCGCGCTTCGGGTCGCCGCCCGTGGCCCCGTTGCCGCGCGCGGGCTCCTCGTCGAGGGAGGCCAGCCCGTCGGCGGCGAGGATCGCGTTCCACAGGCCCGCCTCGGCGCCCTCCTCGGCCTCGGCCGCCTCGGGGCCCCCGACCTCGCCGAAGCGGTGCCAGAGGGCGTCCAGGAGCATCTCCGCGGCCCGGCCGCGGGCCGCGTTCACGCTGCCGCGGCTGCGCCGGTGGACCTCGTTCCGGATGCGGTCGAGGCGGGCGCGGTCGAGGGCGACGACGACGCCCTTGAACACCACGCGCAGCTCGTCCGGGGCGCCGGGGGCGTGGTCGGCGACGGCGCGCCGCAGCACCGTCACCATCGCCTCCGCGCCCTTGACGCGGGCGAGCCGCGGCGTGTCGTGGACGGTGGCGGTGGCGCCGTCGACGAGGTCGCCGAGCGAGCGGAGCGTCGCCGACCCCTCGCCGAGCGACGGCAGCACGCGCTCGATGTAGGCGGTGAACCGGCGGTTCGGGCCGACGACGAGGACGCCGCGGGACCCGAACCGGCGGCGGTGCCGGAACAGCAGGTAGGCGACGCGGTGCAGCGCCACGGCCGTCTTGCCGGTGCCGGGGGCGCCGCGCACCAGGACCGTCCCGTCGGCGGGGGCCCGGATCACCTCGTCCTGCTCGCGCTGGATCGTCGCGACGATGTCGCGCATCGCGCCCTCGCGCGTGCGGGCGAGGGAGGCGAGGAACGCGCCGTCGCCGATGACGGTCATCCCGTCGGACGCCTCGGGGTCGAGGAGGTCGTCCTCCAGGTCGACGACGGTGTGGCCGCGCGAGTGCAGCACGCGGCGGCGCACGACGCCGCGCGGGTCTTCGGGGGTGGCGCGGTAGAAGTCCTCGGCGGCGGGCGCCCGCCAGTCGATGACGAGCGAGTCGTGCTCGCTGGTGCGGACGCCGACGCGGCCGATGTAGCGGACCTCTCGGGAGGCCAGGTCGAGCCGGCCGAACACCAGGCCGTCGTCGGCCACGTCGAGGGCCTGGACGCGCAGGGCCGCCTGGTGGACCATCGCGTCCCGGTCGACGAGCGAGCCCTTGGTGCCGGCGAGCGACTGGCGGTAGCCCTCGCGGATCATGGCCTGGGCGTCCGCGCGCATCTCCTCCAGCCGCGTGTAGGCGGTGTCGACGTAGCGCTGTTCGGCGGCGATCTCCCGGTCCTTGACCGTGCCGCGCGGATCGGTCGGGCGCCCGTTGACCTGGGACGACATGCAGGCTGCTCCTCGCGCGTGTGTCATGCCGGGGACATCCCCGGCACCCCGAAGGCGAAAGAGACAGCTTATGCGGTCCGGATGACGTTCAGCGTCGGGCGAGTGCCGCCAGGAGCGGTCGGCGCGCCGGCCGGACCCGTACGTGGACGTCCGGGGCGGGGCGCGCGAGCGAGCGGTCCATCGCGTCGAGGACGAGGCCGTGCGGCGTCCCGGCGGCCGCGTGGACGCAGCGCAGCGTCACGCCCTGCCCGCCGTGCTCGGCCCAGAGCGCGTCGGCGTAGGCGGCCACGGCCGCGGCGGACGGGCTCGCGGGCGGGCCCGAGGCGTCCGGGCAGAGGAACAGCTCTCCGGCCCGCCGTTCCAGCATCCCCGGCAGAGTGGCCTGGACGACGACGGCGGCGCCGAGGACGTTCGTCCGCAGGTCGTCCTCCACCTCGCCGAGCGGCCGCGCCAGGACCGGCCCGGACGGCGCGGCCGACGCGGCGTGGACGACGCGGTGCACCGGGCCGGCCATCGCCAGCACCCCCGCCACGGCGCCGGGGTCGGTGACGTCGCACACCCGCGCGTGGGTGTTGGGGGAGCGCTGCGCCGTCTTGGCGAGGCCGAGCTCGTCCACGTCCACCGCGACGACGTCCCACGCCGCCGCGGCGAGCCGTCGCGCCGCCATGGCGCCGAGCCCGTGCGCGGCGCCGGTCACCAGGGCCGTCCGCTTCACGTGCGCACCTCCTCGGCGCCCTGGAAGACCATCCGCAGATGCCCGACCGTGCTCGTGGTGAGCGCCCGCGCCCGGTCGAGCCCGAGCCCGCGCAGCTCGTCGGCCACCGGATGGTCGCCGAGGACGACCTTCGCGCCGCCCGGACGGGTCCGGACGCCGGACGGCGTGAGCGTCCACGGCGTCCGGCGGGTCACGCCGTCCAGGCAGGAGTAGGCGTCGACGCTCGGGGCCGCCGAGCCGGCCGGCGTCGGCACGCCCGGCCGGATCGCCACCTCGATCGCCGTCCGCCCGCCGAACCGCACCGCGCAGCGCTTCACGCGCCCGGAGAGGTCCATGGGGATGTCGGCGATCTCCTTGGGGAAGCCCCAGATCGTCCGTCCGGCCTCCAGGGTGAACTCCTGGTTGACCGGCAGCCAGTGGATGAACGCGCCGATCCCGCGCATCCGCCCGAGCACGCCCGGCGACGGCGCCGCGCCGGGCGGGCGCACCAGGAACGCGACGGCGAACTCGTGGTAGGGGCCGAGGTCGCCCTCGGCGTACCGGACGAACGCCAGCGAGCAGACGGCCCTGCCGGGCAGCGGCTCCGCGACGGCGAGCCCGGAGTAGGCGATGACGTCCTGGGCGGCGCGGGCGGGCACGACGAACATCGCCGAGCCGACGGCGGCGTCACGGATCCGTACCGGAAGCGCGACCCGCTCGCCCTGGATCATGTGCGCGTGTGCGGTCGTGGTCACACCGCTAAGTAGAACAGGTTCTCGTTTTGCTGCCAAGCACCGGAGCCCGGCAAGGGGGGTCAGCCCTTCCCGACGGCCGTCCGGATCCGGTCGAGCGTGGCGCGCATCCCCTCGCGGTTCACCTCGGCGCGCTCCCCGGCGGGGACGCCGGTGAAGACCTTGCCGAGCAGCGACACGAACCCGGCGCCCCGGTGGTCGCGGCGCTGGTCCTCCCAGTACTCGGTGAGGCGGGTGCGGGGCGCGGACGGGTCCTCGGAGACGTTCTCGAACCGGTACCCCCACAGCGCCACCGGCACCCCGAAGCTCGACACCCGGAAGGCGAACACCTCACCGGGCACCGCCGCGCTCACCTGGCAGGTGGTGAACCACACGCGCCAGCCGATGCGGTTGAAGCCGACGAACCTCGTCCCCGGCCTGACGGCGCGCCCGCGCACCCACGTCGCGAACACCTCCGGGCTCCACTCGCCCATCCGCCGCAGATCCGCGACGGCCGCGTACACGTCCCGCGCCGGCGCGGCGACGACCACGCTCTCCTCGACGACCCACTCGCGCTCCATGGGACCGCATCCTCCCACTCGATGACCGGTGGGTCACAGGAGGTGGGCGAAACGGCGCCGCCAGTCGGCGTACCAGGCTCTGAACCACGGCTCGGACTCGGCCAGCGGGACGACGTAGGTGAGCGTCTCGGCGTAGTAGCGGCGCTGGAAGTCCGGCGCCATCCGGTCGAGGGTCTGCACGTTGCTGGCGCGGTCGGCGAGCTTGACCAGGACCGCCTCGCGCGGGGCCTCGCCCAGGCGCCGCAGGTAGGCGGCCTTGGCGGCGCGCTTGGCCTGGCGCCCGGCGCCCGCGGCGGGCGGCTTGGTGACCCAGTCGACCAGTTCGGTCACCTCGGGGCCGAACTCGGCCTCGACGTCGGCGAGGGAGGCGGGCGTGTCCTCGACGACGTCGTGCAGGACCGCGGCGGACAGGACGGCGGGCGTCGTCACCCCCGCCCCGCGCACCAGCACTTCGAGGGCTTCCAGCAGGTGCTCGACGTAGGGGTCGCCGGTCGGCCGCCGCTGGTCGCCGTGCCAGCGCAGGGCGGCGGCGACGGCCCGTTCCAGGCCGTCCACGTCGACGGGCGCGCCGGACGCGGCGATGTCCGCGCGGGCCGTCTCCCAGGCGTGCCAGCGGGTGAAGACCTCCACGGTTCGCTCCGTTCTTCCCGGCCGTGTCGCGCGGGAGCCCCGCACAGGGCATGGTGGGTGTCGTCCTTATGAGCAGTCCTCGGTGATAACCGTACGTGGAGGGAGGCGGCGCGGTCGTGGTCGGGAGCCGGCAGCGGCCTGACGGCCGACCGGAGTCCGTGGGCAGGGTCCGCGTCACGCTCGGCCTCCTGTCCGGGGCGGTCGCCGTCGCGCTCTGCGTCGTCCTCGTCGACACCTACGTGCTGCGCGCCGAGTGGTGGCAGGTCCGCCACACCGTGACCGGGGAGCCCGTGGCGCCGCAGAGCGGCGTGGGTCCGCCGCCGGGCCCGCTGGCGGTGAGCTGGGAGCATTCGACGCGGACGCACCGCGGCTCGGTCGCGGGCTACGACGGCGTCGCCTACCAGGTCGCGCAGGGGCAGGTCGTGACGGCGTCCGGGCACGGCATCGAGGCGCGCGACGCGCGCACCGGCGGGGCCCGCTGGAGCTACCGGCGCGCCGGGTGGTCCCTGCTCGGCTGGACGTCCACGGGGTCGCGGGTCGTCGCCTACTTCGAGCGGGACGGCGACCGCGGCGAGCGGACGCTCGTCGCGTTCGACGCGCTGTCGGGCGGGCAGCTGTGGCGGCGCGCGGACGAGCGTCCCGCCGCGGTCTCCCGGACGACGCTGCGCTGGCCCGCCGGGTCCGACGTGCTGCTCACCGCCGACGAGGGGCGCCGGACGCTGTTCGGGGTGTCGGCCGTGACGGGGAACCGGGTGTGGCGGCTGGCGCTGCCGCGCGGCTGCCGGTTGTTCGAGGGCGGGGCGCACCCGTCCGACGGCCGGGAGGGGCTCGCCGCGGTGGGCCTGCGCTGCGCGGCCCCCGGCGGCGGCAAGGGGCGCCGGAGCCGGCTGCTCGCGCTCGACCCGACGAAGGGCCTCGTGCGCTGGGAACGGGGGCTCGACTCCCGGGAGTCTCCCGAGGTGTCGATGCTGGACGGCGTGACGCTCGTCTCGGACGGGACGGCCCTGCGCGCGTTCGACGACGGCGGCCGCCAGTTCGCGGTCTGGAAGGGCGACGGGGTCTGCGGCGACCTGATGTGCCCGGGCGTGCTCGCGCCGGGCCGGCTCGTGGTCGTCTACCACCCGGACGGGGCGGGCACCGAGGGGACCGGAGCCGGGACGGGGACCGGCGGCGCCGGCGGCGTGGCGGCGGAGGAAGCCCGCATGGAGGCGGTGGACGTGCGGTCCGGGCGGGTCGGGTGGAGCCGGGACGTGCCCGCGTACACCGCCCTCGCGCAGGCCGGCGGGCAGGTGTTCGCGCTGCGCCCGCGGCTGTCGGAGCGGCTGCTGCCCGCGGGCGTCGACATCGTCGAGCCCGGCGACGGGAGCACCACGACCGCGCCCGCGCCGTTCTCGATGGACCCCGACCTGCCGGGCGTCCGGCCCTGGCTGGCGGCCGCCGGCGGGCTGCTGTACGCGGC
>NZ_JBEZJP010000126.1:0-19608 GCF_040653175.1 Actinomadura sp. NPDC048032 | reverse complement strand
AAGCACGACGGCTTACGCCCTCAAAATGGTGCTTCGGCAGGAAGAACACGCGCCGGAGGGCGCTGTCAGCAACGGAATACCTGGAGCAACGTCTGGTTCAACGCCCCGATCTCTACGTGGACAACGGCAGCGTTCTCACCTCGGCCGGCAAGGCCGCCGCGATGGACCTGTGCCTGCACCTGGTCCGTCTCGACCGCGGCTCTGCGGTCGCGAACGCGGTCGCGCGCCGCCTGGTCGTGCCGCCGCACCGGGCCGGCGGCCAGGCCCAGTTCGTGCCCTCCCCGGTGCCCGCGCAGGAGGACCACCCGCTCGCGGAGCTGTTCCCATGGGCGATCGAACGGCTGGAGCACCCGCTGACCGTGGAGGACCTGGCCCGCCGGGCCGCCATGAGCTCGCGCAACCTCGGCCGCCGGTTCAGGTCGGTGACCGGTACCACCCCGCTGCAGTGGCTGCTGACCCAGCGGATCCGCCGCGCGCAGGAACTGCTGGAGACCACCGACGACAGCGTCGAGGCGATCGCGGCCGCCACCGGCATGGGCACCGCAACGACGCTGCGCCGCCACTTCAACCGCACGGTCGGCGTCCCGCCCGACACCTACCGCCGCACCTTCCGCCGCTCCCACGCCGGGGGCTCCGCGGGCACGACCGCGATCAGCGAACGGCAGGACGCGCCATCCCAGACCTAGCGGCCCCCGTTCCTGGACGCCTCCCGGCGGACCCGCCCCGGAGGACCTTCTCGCGCCTGGGATAGGCGATCCGCCTGCCCGGCTTCAACGCGGACCGTCTCACGGCCGCGATCAGGACACGACCCGGCTCGTGCCGCAGGCGCGGCGCGATGCCGTTCAATCGAGGGAGAGCGCATGGACGCCGATGTGATCATCGTGGGCGCCGGTCCGACCGGCCTGATGCTGGCCTGCGAGCTGCGATCGGCGGGGGTGAGGCCGCTGGTCCTGGAGCGCCGGCCGCAGCGCCGCGACACCCCGAAGGCCGGGGGACTGGGCGGGCAGATCCTGGAGCTGCTGCGCTACCGGGGGCTGCTGGAACGCTTCGAAGAGGCCTGCACCGACCCTGTTCCGGCGCCCCGGTTCCCGTTCGGCGGAGTGCACCTGGACTTCACCCGCCTGCCGGACCCTCCGATGCACGCCCTGCCGCTGCCGCAGCAGCTGCTGGAGCGGCTGCTCGACGAGCGCGTGGAAGAGCTCGGCGCCGAGGTCCGCCGCGGGCACCAGGTGACCGGGGTGAGCCAGGACGACGCCGAGGTGACGGCGGAGGTGCGCGGCCCGGACGGGACCTACCAGGTGAGCGCCCGCTACCTGGTGGGGTGCGATGGTGCGCGCAGCCGCGTCCGCGACCTGGCCGGGATCGGCTTCCCCGGCACGACCTATCCGGAGGTCAACCGGCTGGCCCAGGTCACCTTGCCCGACACGGTGACCGTGCTGGGCGACGGCGGCCTCGATGTTCCCGGGTTCGGCACGATCCGTGCGGGGTTCACCCAGACCGACTGCGGCATGTTCGGGCTCGGTTCGTCCCCGGACTCCAGGATCGTCTCCCTCTACACCAACGAGGACGAGGCCACCGAGTACGACGACGACGCGCCGATGACCGTGGCCGAGTTCCAGGCCAGCGTCCGCCGCGTGCTCGGCGCGGACCTGCCCGTCGGAGAGGCGCACCGGCTGTCGCGGTTCACCTTCCAGGCGCGGCAGGCCGAGCGCTACCGCCACGGGCGGATCCTGCTGGCCGGTGACGCGGCGCACCTGTTCCCCGCCACCGGCGTCGCGATCAACGCGGGGATGCTGGACGCGGTCAACCTCGCCTGGAAGCTCGCCGCCGCCGTCCACGGCCGGGCGCCGTCCGGCCTGCTGGACACCTACCACCGCGAACGCCACCTCGCCGGCGCCCGCACTCTGCTGCACACCCGCGCCCAGGTGGCGCTGCGGCGCGCGCACGATCCCGCCGCCGAGGCGCTGCGCGAGCTCTTCCAGGAACTGCTGACCGACGAGCAGCCGCTGCGCCGCATGGGGGCGCTCCTGTCCGGCGCCGACATCCGCTACCCGATGCCCGGCGCCGCCCCTCACCCGCTGGCCGGTGCTTTCGCGCCCGACCTCACCCTGCACACCGACCAGGGCATCACCAGCGTCGCCGAACTCATGCGCTCCGCGCGGCCCGTCCTGCTCGACCTCGCCGACCGGTCGGACCTGCGCGAGGCGGCCCGCGGCTGGGAGGACCGCGTCGACGTCCGCACCGCCAAGGCCGGTGACCGCCCGGCCGACGTCCTGCTGATCCGCCCGGACGCCCACGTCGCCTGGGCCGCGGCCGTCGACGAACCCGCCGGCACCGCGGCGCCTGCGCTGCGCCAAGCGTTGTCCGACTGGTTCGGCGCCCCGGACGCCGACGGCGCCTGAGGCGGGAGCAGCAGGGCCTCGTGCGTTCACGTCGGGGACGGGGCATCGTGCCTGGTGGGGCGCCAGCCGGCGGGCCCCGTCGTCGACACCCTCACCGGCCTGCTCCTCCACGGCCTCGTCGGCCTTGCGGACCCCCGCCCCTGGGCAACCCGGGTTTCGGCGCCGCCGAGGCCCGGCCGGGCACGCGACCTCCGCGGGCTTCGCCCGCGCGACCTTCACGGGCTTCGCCCGCCCAGGCGGCGAGACCGGCGGCCATGAACGCCGCGCCGGTCGCCGAGACCGCGCCCCAGCCGCCGGAGCGGTAGGCGACCGCGCCCGCGGCGGAGCCCGCCACGCCACCGAGGGTGTAGAAGGTCATGTACACCGAGGCGACCCGCGACCGCGCCCCGTCGACGAGGCCGTAGACCACGCTCATGTTCAGCAGATGGGTGCCGTGGACCGCGACGTCCAGCACCAGGAGCCCCGCGATGAGCCATGCCAGGCCGTGGCTCCCGGCCGCCGTCGCGCCGAACGAGACCGCGCCCGCGACGAGGAGCACGCCGGTGGACGCGCGCTGCCGGCCCCGGTCCGCGACCCGGCCCGCGACCTTCGCCGCGAACGCGCCCGCGACCCCGACCAGCGTGAACAGACCGATCTCCGCTTCGCCGAACCGGTACGGCGGCCCCGCCAGCATGAACGCCACGGTCGTCCAGAAGACCCCGAAGGCTCCGAAGACGCAGGCCCCGATCAGCGACCGGCGTCTCAGCGTCGGCTCGCTCGTCGCCAGGCGGAGGGTCGCCCGCAGTTGCGCGGCGTAGCCGATCGGTACCTCCGCGGCGGACGGCGGCATGACGCGCGCGAGCGCGGCGGTGAGCAGCAGCGTGCCCGCCGCGGCGGCCAGGTAGAGCGCGCGCCAGCCGAAGACCTCGGCGGTCAGACCGGCGACCGTGCGCGAGAGCAGGATGCCCGCCAGTCCGCCGCTGAGCATCGTCGCGACCGCCCGGCCGCGTTCGTGGTCGGCGGCGACGGTGGCCGCGTAGGGCACCAGGATGTTCACCACGCCCGCGCTCGCCAGGCCGATCACCGTCCCCGCGAGGAGGAGCACCCCGGCCGTGGGCGCCGTCGCGGTCGCCGCCAGCGCCCCCGTCTCGGCGAGAAGCAGCAGGCAGACCAGCGGGCGCCGGCGGACGATGTCGCCGAGCGGCACGACCAGCACCAGCGCCAGCGCGTAGCCCACCTGCCCGACGGTGGGCAGGTACCCGACGGAGGAGGCCGCGTACGAGCGCGCCATCTGCGGAAGCAGCGGCTGGCAGTAGTACAGATTGGCGATGGTGAAGCCGTAGACGACGGCCAGCAGCCAGACCGTGCGGCGCGGCGTGCGGCGCACCCCGCCGGACCACCGTCCCAGCACCTCAGCAATGATCACGAGCGCGACGCTACGGCGGGTACGGGACGACGATAAGGTCCGCTTCCGTGTCAGGATCTTGGCCCACTTCGGGCGTCGGCCTGCATTCGGGTCTCGACGCAGCAACCGCCCGCACGGGCGTCCTCAGCGCGTGTCCGGCGTGGCGCCGTCGCCGGGGGAGAGGCCGAAGCGCCGGGCGAAGGCGGACATCTGCTCGCGCTGCTGCTCCGGCTCGGGCGCGGTGGCGCTGACGACGATGCGGGTCACGCCGTGCCGGGCGAACTCCTCGACCCGTTCCTCGGACATGTCCATCGATCCCCAGCGCGTGTACTCCAGGGCCGCCGGATCGCGGCCCGCTTCGCTCGCGGCCGACCGGGCGATGTCCAGCTGGGCGGCCCGCTGGTCCGGGGTGAGCGAACCGCCGGGGAAGAAGCCGTCCCCGTGGCGTCCGGCGCGGCGGGCGGCCGCCGGGCTCGAACCGCCGACATGGATCGGCAGACCGGCGCCGCCGAAGGGCTTGGGGAAGCTGCACAGGTTCTCGAAGGAGAAGAACTCCCCGTCGAAACCGACCCCGTCGCCGTCCCCGGCCCACAGCAGCCGCAGCACCTGGATGGCCTCGTCGGCGCGGCGGCCGCGGGTGCGGAAGTCGACCCCGACCGCCCGGGCCTCGCCGGGCAGCGAACCGAGCCCCACGGTCAGCAGCCGCATCCGGCCCCTGGACAGCTGGTCGATCGTCGCCAGGCGCTTGGCGAGCGTCACCGGGTGGTGGTACGGCAGCAGCAGGACGCCCGTGCCGAGGAGGATCCGCTCGGTCGCGGCCGCCGCGAAGTTCAGGCAGTCCAGCGGGTCGCCGTAGGGCAGCGTCGGAGGGAGGGCCGTCGCGCCCACCTGCGCGCCGGGGTAGAGGGCGATGTGCTCGGGCACGTAGAGCGCCTCGAAGCCGCACTCCTCGGCGTGCCGGGCGTAGGCGATGATCCGGTCGGGATCCACACCAAAGAAGGGCGTGCTGTAGCTGATCGCGAATTTCACGTCGTCCCCGTCTTCCACTGCGACCAGGGCCAGGTCCCTGATCTCGGTGGGGGACGGTATCCGTTGACGTCAATGTCAAGGTCAACCCCGGCGGCCGGGGGACGCTACCGCGCGAGCAGGGGCAGCGCCGGGAAGGCGTGGTCCTGCCACAGCCGACGCGAGGCCTCCTCGGGGTAGGCGCTGACCGTCGACGGGCTGTCGAAGATCTGGGCGAGGCGGCGCCGGGCGTCGTAGGCGGGCCAGCCCGGGTCGCCGTGGGCGGCGAACCCCGTCCACGCTCGCCGGATCCGCGCGGACAGCTCCTCCGCCGCAGGGGAGGGCGGGTCGCCGATCAGCATGGCGGGTTGTCCGCTGGTCAGGTTGCCGAAGACGAGCGGCACGTCCAGGCCGTGGCAGGCGCCGAGGCCGCCGCCGGCTCCCGGCGCGGGCCAGGTCAGCTCGTAGAGGTGGGCCCGCCCGCCCCCGGCGGTCTGCGCGACAGCGAGGTGGAGGCTCGGCATGCGGAACAGCCAGTCCGCGTTGACCAGCTCGTACAGCTCCTCGTCGGTCGCGGACGGGTAGGCCTCGCGGTACCCGCGTGCGCCGTCCTGGCCGGGGGCGAGCAGGCGGAGGGCGATCTCGGCCTGCTCCCGCGTGACCTGGCCGAGCACGCCGTCGATCAGGCTGAACAGCCGGTGCTCGTCACGGGTGTGCCCGACGAGGAGCGCGACGTCGCGGGCGGCGCCGCCGGCCAGGGCCCGCCACGGCGTGTCCGGCAGGACGTCGCCGTCGACGACCGGCGCGAACGGGATCGGCCGGTGGGTGATCGGTCCCCACCGCTCCCGCCACCGGGCCATCTTCGCGGAGACCGCGTCGCCCGCGGCGGGCAGCCGTGCCGGGGCCACCGCCGACAGGTCGGACACCGTGGGACTCAGGCCCAGTTCGGCGGCGCAGACGGCGGCGATGTCGGCGGCCAGTTCGGGGGAGAAGAACGTGCCCGGCACGCTCTGCGCGACCGCCCGGCGGAAGAGCCCGGCGGCGCGCGGCATGGCCAGCAGCGCGGCGACCGATCCGCCGCCCGCCGACTGCCCGAAGACCGTGACCCGGTCCGGGTCGCCGCCGAACACCCGGATGTTGTCCCGCACCCAGTGCAACGCCGCGACCTGGTCGAGCAGCCCCCGGTTGGCGGGGGCTCCGTCGATCTGCGCGAAACCCTCGACCCCGACGCGGTAACCGAGGGACACGACCACGGCGCCGCTTCCGGCCAGGTGCCCGGCGTCGTACTCCGGGAGGCCGGAGTCGCCCATGACGTAACCGCCGCCGGGGATCCAGACCATCACCGGGAGCCTCGCCGCGGCGTCCGGCTCCGGTGTCCAGACGTTGACCGTCAGCCAGTCGTCGCCGGCGGCGTCCTGGGACGCCCCGAGCATGCCGGACTGCGGGGGCGGCGGGCCGAACGCCGCCGCCGGGCGCACCCCGTCCCACCCGCGCACCGGCCGAGGGGCCGCGAAGCGGAGGTCGCCGACCGGCGGCTCGGCGAACGGGACGCCGCGGAAGACCGCCAGGCCCGCCTCCCGCCTGCCGCGCAGAACGCCTGCCGCCGTGCGGACTTCCGGCTCGGACCCCGAGGGCTTGCTGGACGCGATGACGGCCATTTCGCGGCTTCCTTCCCTACCGGTTCGGCAGAGCATCGCCATGCGCACTGTCGGCACGCAAGCGATTTAACCGTGCCGGCGCTCGCGGGAGGCCCTCGGGATTCATGGGCCGTCACCTCCGCGGTGACGCCTCCCACCAGCGTCGACGCGCGCGCCGGTGAGCTCGCGGTGAGCATCCGGTGAGGCCCCTCCGCGACGGTTGGTCCATCGCCGGATCCGCCGCGGACCGGCCGCTGAACAGGGAGCGACGATGAACGTTCTGACCGGCAAGACGGCACTGGTGACGGGCGGCTCGCGAGGGATCGGCCGTGCGGTCGCGCTGCGGCTGGCGGCCGAAGGCGCGCTGGTCGCCGTCCACTACGGCGGCGACGAGGAGGCGGCCGGGACGACCGTCGCGCGGATCGAGGAGGCGGGGGGCCGCGCGTTCGCGATCCGGGCGCGGTTCGGCGAGGACGGCGCGGTGGACCGGCTGTTCGACGAGCTGGCCGCGGGGCTGGCGCGGGCCGGAAGGGAAGGGGCCGGGCTGGACATCCTGGTCAACAACGCGGGCATCAGCTCGACCACCCCGATCTCGCAGGTCACCGCGGCGGAGCTCGGCCGGCTGCTGGAGATCAACGTCGCCGTCCCGTTCTTCGTGGTCCAGCGTGCGATGGCGCTGCTCAACGACGGCGGCCGCATCATCAACATGGGCTCGACGGCCAGCCGGTTCGCAGTCTCCACCCAGATCGGCTACACGATCAGCAAGGCGGCATTGGAGTCGATGGCGCCGTCGCTGGCCAACGAGCTCGGCCGCCGCGGCATCACGGTGAACACCGTCGCGCCCGGCGCGGTGCGCACCGACATGACCGCGGGCTACACCTCCATCCCCGAAGTGGTCGCCGGGCTGGAGTCCATCACCGCGCTGGGGCGGCTGGGCGAGCCCGAGGACGTCGCCGACGTCGTCGGATTCCTGGCGGGCCCGCAGGGCCGGTGGGTGACCGGCCAGACCGTCGACGTCTCGGGCGGGACGTTCCTCGGCCCGATCGCTCCGTGATCGCGTGCCGGTGAATAATCGCCGGCATGCGGTTCGGAATCCTCGGCGAGACCAGGGCCTGGCACGGCGACGGCGGCGAGGTCCCGCTGGGCGGCCCGGCCCGCCGGGCGCTGCTGGCCCTGCTCCTGCTGCGTCCCGGAGAGGTCGTCTCCTCGGACCGGCTCGCCGACGAGATCGACCCCGCCGGGGCGCTGTCGGCGCACTCCCTGCAGTCCCAGGTGTCACGGCTCCGTGCGGCTCTGGGCGCCGAAGCTGTGATCGAACGAGCCGGAGCTGGTTACCGGATCGCGGTCGACCCGGACGACGTGGACGCCTCCCGGTTCGAACGGCTGGCCGCGGAGGGCCGGGCGGCGCTGGCCGGCGGCGACGCCGGGCGGGCGGCCGCCCTGCTGCGCGAGGCCCTGGAGCTGTGGCGGGGACCGGCGCTCGCCGACCTGCCCGACGGCGAGACGGCCCGGGCCGCCGCCGCACGGCTGGAAGAGCGGCGGCTCGGGGCGCTCGAAGACCGCATCGAGGCCGCGCTCCGGCTCGGTGAGCACGGGACGGCCGTCCCCGAGCTGCGCGAGCTGGTCGGCCGCCATCCGCTCCGGGAACGGCTGGCCGGGCTGCTGATGCGGGCGCTGTTCGCCGCGGGCCGGCAGGCCGAGGCGCTCGTGGTGTTCGAGGAGACACGCCGGCGTCTGGCCGACGAGCTGGGCGCCGACCCGTCGGCCGAGCTGACCGGGCTGCACCGGGAACTGCTCAGTGCCGATCCGGCACCCGCGCCCGCCGCGCCGCCCGCCCAGCTGACGAACGTCGTGGGCCGGGACGGCGAGGTGAGCGACGTCGCCGGGCTTCTCCGCGTGGCCCGGCTGGTCACCCTGACAGGCCCCGGCGGCGTCGGCAAGACCCGGCTCGCGGTCGAGGTCGCGGGCACCGCGACGGCGGAGGGCGCGGCCGGCGAGGTGTGCTTCGTGGAACTGGCGCCGCTGCGCGACGGAGCCGGGCTGCCGCAGGCGCTGCTGGGCGCCCTCGGCCTGCGCGAGAGCGGTCTCCAGATGGACGGCGGCGCGAGGACGCCGGTCGACCGCCTGATCGCGGCGCTGTCGGACCGGGTGCTGCTGCTCGTCCTGGACAACTGCGAGCACGTCGTCGACGAGGTCGCGAGGCTGGCGGCGCGGCTGCTGGCGACGTGCCCGCGGCTGCGCGTGCTGGCGACGAGCCGGGAGCCGCTCGGCATCATCGGCGAGCACCTCTTCCAGGTGCGCCCGCTCGACGCCGACCCGGCCGTCCGGCTGTTCACCGAGCGGGCCGCCGCCGTGCGGCGGGGCTTCACCGCCGCCCCCGAGCTCCTGCGGCGGATCTGCGCGGCGCTCGACAACCTGCCGCTGGCCATCGAGCTCGCGGCGGCGCGGTCGCGCACCCTGGACATCGACGACCTCGCGGGACGCCTGCACGACCTGCTCGGCGTCGCCGCCCGCGGCAACCGCACGGCCGACGAGCGGCACCGCACGCTGCGCGCGGTGGTCGCGTGGAGCTGGGACCTGCTGTCCGAGCCCGAGCAGCGGGCGGCGCGGCGGTTCACGGTCTTCGCCGGGGGCGCGACCGCCGAGTCCGCGCTGCGGGTGTGCGGCACCGACGGTGAGACGCTGGAGTCGCTGGTCGACAAGTCGCTGCTGGAGTTCGCCGGCGGCCGCTACCGGATGCTGGAGACGATCCGCGCGTACGGCGCCGAACTGCTCGACGCGGCGGGCGAACGCACGTCCGTCCGGCGCGACCACGCCCGGCGCCTCCTGGAGCTGGTGCGGACGGCCGACCCGCATCTGCGGCGGGCCGAGCAGCTGGAGTGGCTGCCCGTCCTCGCCGCCGAGCATGGCGACCTCGTGGCCGCGCTGCACTGGGCGGTCGAGGAGCCGGAGGTGGAGACGGCCTTCGAGCTGCTCGCCTCGGCGTTCAACTACCTGTGGATCCGAGGCGCGTCCGCGTCGGCCGCGCCGCAGGCGACCGCGCTGCTCGCACGGACGGGCGAGGCGATCCCCGCCGGGCTCGGCGAGGAGTACGCGGCGTGCGCGCTGCTCGCCGCGTCGGCGCCGGCCTCGGGCGACGCGGGGCAGCGGATATGGCAGCGCCATCGCGCGTCGGCCGCGAAGGCGCTCGCGACCGCGTGGCCCGGCGACCGGCCGGGCCGCTACCCGGTCGTCCTGCTGCTGTGGATGATGCGGAACGCGATGGGACCCGATCCGGAGGGCGCTTTCGCGCTCGTCTCGTCCCAGCGCGACTGCGGCGAGCCGTGGGCTCGGGCAGCCGCCCTCTACGTTTCAGGGTTCAGGCACCTCGGCGAGGGGGACGCCGCGAGGGCCGAGGACGCCTTCGGCGAGGCCCTGCGGGGATTCCGTTCCCTCGGTGACCGATGGGGCATCGCCCTGGCCCTGGACACGCTCGCCGGAGCGGCTGGCGCCCGCGGCGACCGCGGGCGGGCGGTCGCGTTGACCGACGAGGCGCTCGTCCTCACCGAACGGCTCGGCGCCTTGGAGGACAGCGCCGACCTGCTGGTCAACCGGGGCGACCACCTCGCCGCCGAGGACGCGGCCGCGGCCCGCGCCGACTACGCGCAGGCCGCCGAGCTCGCCCGCCGCACCGGCGGCTCCACCTACCTGGCGGCGGCCCTGCGCGGCCTCGGCGACATCGCCTTGCAGGAGGGCGGCCTGGCCGAGGCCGAACGGCTGTACGCGGAGGCGCTCGAACTGATCGACCCGCACTGGATCAAAAGCCTCGGTCCCCGGCTGCGAACGCTCATCGGGCTGGGGCGCGTCGCCGAAGCCCGTGGCCATGACGCCGAGGCACGCAGGCGCTACCGGGAGGCCGCCGCGGCCGCGGACGGGATGGGGGCGCCCGCGCGGGAGGTGCTGCGGATGCTGGGGCTGTCCGAGGACGTCGTGGACGCCGCTCTGAGCGCGGTGAGCGCACGGTGAGCCCGCGGTGAGCGCTCCCTTGGAGGCTCCGGGGCATGACGAACCTCAAGGTATTGATCTCCGGTGCCTCCGTCGCCGGCCCCGCGCTCGCCTACTGGCTCCACCGGCACGGCTTCCAGGCCACCATCGTGGAACGCGCCCCCGCCCTCCGCGACGGCGGCTACGCCGTCGACTTCCGCGGCGAGGCCCACCTGACGGTCCTGCGCCGCATGGGCATCCTGGCCGACATCGAGCGCGCCCGCACCGGCATGGGCTCCATGTCGTACGTCAACAGCGCGGGCAGGCAGCAGGCCAAGCTCCCCGCCGACCTGTTCGCCGGAGACGTCGAGATCCTCCGGGGCGACCTGGCCAGGATCCTGTACGACGCGACCAGGGAGCACACCGAGTACGTCTTCGGCGACTCCATCACCTCGCTCACCGAGGACTCCCACGGCGTGACGGCGACCTTCGAGCGGGGCGCGCCGCGCCGGTTCGACCTGGTGATCGGCGCGGACGGGCTGCACTCCACCACCCGCCGCCTGACGTTCGGGCCGGAGGAGCGTTTCGTGAAGCACCTCGGCGTCAACTGCGCGATCTTCACCACGGCCAACCATCTCGGCCTCGACCACACCGGGCACGCCTACCGCACCGCGGGCAAGCTCGTCGCGATGTACAGCGCCCGCCACAACACCGAGGCCAAGGCCGTCTTCTACTTCGCCTCGCCGCAGCTGGACCTGGACCGCGGCGACGTGGCGAGCCAGCAGGCCGTCCTCGCCGAGACCTTCACCGGCAACGGCTGGCAGAGCGACCGGCTGCTGCACGACATGCGGTACGCGCCAGACTTCTACTTCGACTCGGTTGGCCAGGTGCACATGGACACATGGTCGCGCGGCCGGGTCGCGCTGCTCGGCGACGCCGCCTACTGCCCGTCCTCCCTGTCCGGCATGGGGTCGGGACTCGCTCTGGTCGGCGCGTACGTGCTGGCGGGCGAACTGGCCGCGGCCCACGGCGACCACCACGTGGCGTTCGGCCGGTACGAGGAGGAGATGCGCGAGTACGCGGTGGGCTGCCAGAAGATGGGCGACGGCGTCGCCAAGCTCATGGTCCCCGGAAGCCGGGCCCTGGCCACGCTCCTCAACCGGTACTACAAGGTCATGCCGTACCTGCCGGGAAGGAACATGCCCGCCAAGATCGCCCGTAAGGCCGCCGAGAACATCACCCTGCGCGACTACCGCGAACTCGCCCGGCCCTGAACGCCCCGGCGGTGCTCCTACGGGCGGTTGCGGGGGAGCGGCCGGTTCTCCGCAGGCCATGTCGGGGCGGAACGGTGGTGGACGGTGCCGTCCGGATCGAAGACCAGGTAGCGGTCGAAGTCCTCGGCGAACCAGCGGTCGTGCGTCACGGCCAGGACGGTCCCCTGGTAGGCGTTCAGGCCGTCTTGGAGGGCCTGGGCGCTGGCGAGGTCGAGGTTGTCGGTCGGTTCGTCCAGCAGGAGAAGGGTGCAGCCGGACAGTTCGAGCAGCAGGATCTGCAGCCGTGCCTGCTGCCCGCCGGACAGGGTCTGGAAGGGCTGGTGCCGCGCGGGCGCGAGTTCGTAACGGGCCAGTGCGCGCATGGCGTCGTTGAGGGTCGTCCCGAAGTCGGTCGTGATGATCTCGTCAGGGTGGCGGTCGCGCAGGTCGGGGCGGGCGTGGGTCTGGACGAAGTGGCCGGGAGCGACGCGGGCGCCCAGGCGCACCGTGCCCTGGTGGGGGACCGAGGACGGGGCGGCGAGCAGTTTGAGGAACCGCGACTTGCCCGACCCGTTCGCGCCGAGGACCGCGATGCGTTCGCCGTACCAGACCTCCAGGTCGAACGGCTCGGTCAGGTCGGCGACGGCGAGCCCTTCGCAGATAACGGCGCGCTTCCCGGTGCGTCCGCCGCGCAGGCGGACCCGGATGTTCTGCTCGCGCGGCGGCGGCTCCGGCGGCCCGGCCGCCTCGAAGCGGGCCAGGCGGCTGCGGGCCGCCTGGTAGGACGAGGCGACGGCGTCGTTGGCGGCGGCACGCTGGCGCAGCGTGTGGACCAGGCGACGCAGGCGCGCGTGCTCCTCGTCCCAGCGGCGGCGCAGTTCGTCCATGCGGGCGGCGCGGTCCCGGCGCGCGGCCGGGTAGGTGGCGAAGCCGCCGCCGTGCACCCAGACCGTGCCGGACTCGACGGTGATGATCCGGTCGGCGGCCCCGGCGAGCAGGCGGCGGTCGTGGGAGACTAGCAGCACGGTCTTGGTGCTGGCCCGCAGCCGCTCCTCCAGCCACTGCTTGCCGGGGATGTCCAGGTAGTTGTCGGGCTCGTCGAGCAGCAGGACCTCGTCGGGCCCGCGCAGAAGCGCCTCCAGCATGAGCCGCTTCTGCTCGCCGCCGGACAGGCTCCCCGCGGGCCGGTCGCGGACGTCCTCGTACGGCAGGCCGAGCGCCAGGGTCGTGCAGGCGTCCCAGACGACCTCCAGGTCGTAGCCGCCGGCGTCGGCGAAGTCGCTGATGGCCTGGGCGTAGGCCATCTGACTCTCCGCGGCGCCGCTCAGCGCGGCTTCGGCGCGTGCGAGCGCGTCGGCCGCCGCTCTGATCCGCGGCGGCGCCACCGACAGCAGGAGCCGGTGGACGGTGCGGTCCTCCGGAGTGAACTGGCGCATCACGCCGAGGCCGCCCGTGCATGCGACCTTCCCCGCGGAAGGGGCCAGCTCCCCGGCGATGAGCCTGAGCAACGTCGTCTTGCCGCCGCCGTTCGGTCCGACCAGGGCCGCCTTGGCGCCCTGCCCCACGCGGAAAGAGACCTCGCGCAGCAAGGGCCGTCCATCGGGCAGCGCATAACTCAGGTCGGTCACATCGATGTGGCCCACGAACCACCCTTCCGAACACTGATCTGGTACTGGAACATTGATCCGGTCACCCGTCCACCGTACTAGAGTGGGCGCATGGGAACGAGTCGAGCGGGCGCCATCTGGTTGAGGGAGCCGCGCAGGCGGCGGGAAGGGCCGCCGCTGTCGCGGGAGCGCATCGTCGCCGGAGCGGTCGCCCTCCTCGACGAGGAGGGCGCGGACCGGCTGACCATGCGGCGGCTGGCCGAGCGGCTCGGCACCGGTTCGACCACCCTGTACTGGCACCTGGACACCAAGGACGACGTGCTCGACCTGGCCCTCGACACGGTGTTCGGCGAGGCCGAGGTGCCGCCGGCGACCGGCGACTGGCGCGCCGACGTCACCGCGATGGTGGAGCGGTGGCGCGCGGTGATGCTTCGCCATCCATGGACCGCGACGCTGATGGGCCGGCCGATGCTCGGCCCCAACGTCCTCGCCCGGACGGAGTTCCTGCACGCGGCGCTGCAACGCGCCGGGCTCACGGGCGCGCCGCTGACCGCCGCCTCCTACGGGCTGTCGCACTTCGTGATCGGGGCCACGATCAGCCAGCTGTCGTGGCGCCGGCGGGACGAGCCGTCCACCCGCGAAGCCGCGGACGAGATCCTCGCGGCGCAGCGCGAGGCGTACCCGACGCTGGCCGCGCACGGGCACCCCAGCGACAACGACTGGGACGACGCGTTCCACCGCGGCCTGGGATACCTGATCGACGGAATCCGCGCGAACACCCTCGGGTAGCCGGCTCCCGCCGGTGGAACCTGTCGATCGCGGGCCTCGATGGATCTGCTAGCGGCGCATGACAAGATCCGTTCGACTACGACGGCTGACCGGCTCCCGCGCAGGTCTCCGCAGGGAGGCGTCCGTTAACGGCGCCACCACGGCGGACTGATCGAGCGCAGCCCTGATCTGCGCTCAGCCACGGACCGACAGCGCGTGGTGAAAGACGTTGCGGGGGTCCCAGCGAGCCTTGATGCGCTGAAGTCGCGCGTAGCCGTCGCCGTAGTAGAGCGTGTGCCACGGAACGTTCGACTGGTTCCACCGCGGGTCGGCCAGGTCGGCGTCCGGATAGTTGATGAACGTGCCGAAGCCGCCGTCCTCGGCCGGGACCCCGCCGCTCGCCGCGTAGATCTTCCGGTAGAACTCGCGGATCCACGTGAGGTTCCGGTCGTCGCCCTTCGCGTCCTCCCAGCCCGCCAGGTAGCCGATCTTGAAGATCGAGTCGCGGTGGGCCACGGCGGTCGCCCCCGGAGCCACCGCGTTGACCCGGCCTCCGTAGGTGTTGACGAAGAAGTGCCCGTTGTCGAAGTCGGTCCTGGCAAGCTGCTCGTACGCGACGGCGGCCTGCGCGTCGGTGAGGCGCCGCCGCCGGTAACCCGACTTGATCTTGATCCGGTAGAACGGCGCGGGGCCTCCGCCGAAGCCGTACCGTGTCGCGTGGAGCCACGGCATGGCGACCGTCTTCGGCTGGGGACGAAGGTCGAGCCCGCGGTGGAGGGCGCCCATCAGATCGGCCAGTATTCGTTCGGCGCCGCTGTCACTGACCACTTGTCCCGTCAGAGTGGCGTTCTCGGCGGGTCTGGAAAAGATGAACTCGCCGTACAGGGGCGCCATGGGCGAGCCGGGGGCCGAGTTGCGCTCACCCCATTCGCCGTAGTTGCGCAGGAGCCGTACGAAGGCCTCCCGGTCGAGCTTCTCCCACGGCCAGTCCACGGTGAACGTGAGGACGGTGCCGGGCGGCTTCGGCAGCGCCGCCTGCTCTCCCGGAGACCGGAACCAGTAGCGCGTGACAACACCGAAGTTGCCGCCGCCCCCTCCCGTGTGGGCCCACCACAGGTCACGGCTGGGATCCGAGGCCTCACGTGTGGCCACGACGCTCCTCGCCTTCCCCGCGCGGTCCAGGACGACCACCTCCACCGCATACAGGTGGTCCACGGAGAGACCGTCCCTTCTGCAGAGCACCCCGTAGCCGCCGCCCGCGATGTGCCCGCCCACCCCGACATCCGGATGGGTCCCGCCAGGAAGGGTCACGCCCCACCCCACGTACAACCGGCGGTAGACCTCGCCCAGCGTGGCGCCCGCCTCGACCATGAACGCCTTGCGCCGCCGGTCGTAGCCGACGGCCGTCATCCCGGACAGGTCGATGAGCACCCGGACCGACGGATCGTCCACGAAGTTCTCGAAGCAGTGGCCGCCGCTGCGCACGGCCACCCGCCTGCCGGTGCGCTCCGCCCTCTCGACGGCCCGGACGACGTCCTCGGTGGACGTCGCGACGCAGATCTCCTCGGGCCTGCCTTCGAAGCGGCGGTTGTAGCCCCGGAGCACCAGCGAGCGATAGCGCGGATCGCCGGGGCCGACCATGATCGGATCGGTACCGGCCGCAGCCGGGCTGATCCGCCCGGCCAGCGGCACGGATGCCGCGGCGATGCCGCCGCTGCGTAAGACGGTCCTTCGGCTGTGCTCGACCACGTGGCCTCCTCATGTCAGGCCGCCCACGTGTTGAGGACGCTATTGAGCCGAGGGCACCGGGAATAGGGAGTTACCACCCCCAACCGGGTAGAGAAAACTCCACATGCGTAGCGGCGGTGACGACGGTCAGGTGCTCGGCTAGAGCGGAGAAGCAGGCGCGCCGACGGCCGTGGTTTCTATGCGTCGATGACGGGGGCGCATGTCTTCACGTAGATCAGGCGGCTGACGCCGGCCGTCACCGCCATCGCCGCTACGAGGCCCGCCCAGTCCAGCCCGGGTGCGGTCAGCTTCTCGAACGTGATGGAGAAGGGGACCGTCGCGATGGCGAGGGCGATGGTGACGCCGAGCCACTGGACGCCGTGGCCGCCGTAGCTGTGCTCCCTGGTCCACCTCCGGCCCTCGGGCGTCCACGAACTGTTCATGCGGAAGCCGACGAGGAACACCACCGCCGCGGCGGCGACCTCGCCGATCAGGACGCCCGTGGCGGGCGGTCCGAAGACGTCCTCGACCTCCAGCCAGGCGCCGACCGCCATACCGAGCGAGGCTCCGAGGACCAAGGCGAGAAGGGGCAGCACCGAACCCACCCATCCGTAGCCGGTGGTCTTCGCGCGTCCCAAGGCTTCCTCCCGCTCGCCGATTCCGCAGATCGCTTGATCATGCTGACGTCCGATCATGCCTACGGACCGTCACGTTCAGGTCACGGCGGCACGGGCCCGTCGCGTCCCGCACTAACCGGTGCCAGCCGCAGCGGTCATCGCTCTTACCGCCTGTTCGGCCTCGTCGGGGGTGTGCCGGCCGAGACCGCAGGCCGTGGCCACCGCGTACGCCTCGCGGCCCGCGGCGGCCGCGAACAGCCGCAGGCTCTCGACGCCGCCCGCCGGGTCGGCCGCCGCTGCGATCCCCGCGATGACCTGCCACTCCGGGGCGAGCCTGTTCAAAGGCCGGTAGAACGCCTCGGTGCGCGGCGCAGGGTGCGCGCCGTAGGCCGCGGGGACGTGCACCGGCGGCAGACGCCGGCCGCGGCGGCGCAGCGCGTCCGCGAGGAGGTTGAGGTATCGGACGGCCGAGCCGAGGTCGCGGGGCGCGAACATCTCGGTGTTGCGGTAGTTGCCGTAGCACAGATGCAAGATCACCTGAGCGTCGTCGGGGAAGCGCGCGATCAGGCTCGCGACCTGGCCGGCCATGAGCCGCGCGGCCAGGGCAGGGCCTCCGGGCACCCGCCTGGCCATGTCCATGCCTATCAGCACGGACGGCGTCTCGAGCTGCCAGACGACGTCCGGTCCGGCGAAGGCCGCCAGGTCCGCCACCTCGTCCACGACGGCCTGAGCGAACACCGGCAGGTACCGCAGCGACGACCACGGCCGGCCGGCGAACGCGAAGATCGCCAGGTCGAGCGGACTGGGGAGGCTGATCTGCAGACGGGTGTCGGCGACCTCTGGGCGCTCGGCGCGCAGCGCACGGAACTCCTCCACGATCTCGCGCAACCGGTCAGAGCGGCGCATCGACACGTCATCGGGCCGCAACCGCCGACCGCGCCGTACGCCGTAGGTGCGCATGTCGTCGTAGTCGGCGTACTCGCCGGCCCGCCTGATCTCGAACGCCTCCCGTTCGGCGAGATCCCGCAGGTAGGCGACGACCCAGTCCGGGTCGAGATCGCAGGGCAGGGAGATCAGCCGGTGGCCGCGGGCGTGATCGAGGACCCACTCCATGGCCTGGCGGGGGCTGGCGGAAAGCTCTGGAGGAAGACTGCCGACAAAGTGGATAGAACGGTGCACAGCCCATATTTCAGCACTGTGCTGGATCCAAGGTGTCAAAAACGCATAATTGTGAAGCAGGATCGCCCCGCGTCACCAGCCGCCCGGCCCACAGCCCGGCACCCGAACCGGCTCGGCGGCCAGCCGCCCGAAGACGTCGGGAGGCGACGGTCATGCCTGATCGCCCTGGGGTCCGACCGGGAGACCGCATAGGAGCCGGGGCCAAGCTCCGCAGGTCAGGGAAGATGCCGGCCTTCCAGCTTGGCGGGGTTCAGCACGATCCAGACCGCGATGACCTCGTCGCCCGCCGTGCTCACGCTGACCACCGCCACCCTCCGTCCTTCGCGGCGCAGGACGAGGCCGGTGCGTCCGTTGACGGACCCGACGGTCACGGCGGTACGGGGGCTGCCCGACAGCAGAGCCGTGATGAACCGGGCCACGGCGTCCGCGCCGTGGGTGGGATGGACCGCGGCGCGCAGCTCGCCGCCGCCGTCGCTGACCACGATCGCGTCGGCGGCGAGGACGGCCATCAGCGCGGCCGTGTCCCCGGCGCCGCAGGCCGCCGCGAACCGCCGCGCGATCCGATCATGTCTCCGCAGCATCGCACGGTCGGGGACGTCCCGTACGGGCCGCGCCCAGCCCTCGGCGAGGTCGGGCGTGCTGGACGGGGCCGGACGGCGAACCGGACTCCCCTCGACGGAGGCATCCCGGTCCTCGGCCGTGGAACCGAAGGGGGTCGAGGCAGTGGGGAGGGCCGGATCGCTGGGGACGGCCGCGGCGTTGGAGGCGATCAGTTCCAGGCAGATGCCTCCCGCCACCCGCGTCAGCCAGGCCCGTGGCAACGCG
The DNA here is from genome assembly GCF_040653175.1 of Actinomadura sp. NPDC048032. NCBI lineage: Bacteria > Bacillati > Actinomycetota > Actinomycetes > Streptosporangiales > Thermomonosporaceae > Actinomadura > Actinomadura sp. NPDC048032. Next base: position 1,240 of record NZ_JBEZJP010000126.1, on the reverse strand, counting down.
ATGGCGGCGCGTTCGCGGTCGTCGAGGACGTACCAGCGACGGTAGGTCTCATGGACGATCTCCTCGGCCGCGGCGGCGGAGCCGAACATCCAGGTGGCGATGTCCACCAGGTGCCGCCGCTCGTCGAGCATCTCCGCGAGCGAGGCGAGGGCACCGGCGTCAGGGCCGGTCATGGCCGACCGTCGTCAACGCGGCGGCCACCGCTCTCAGCACCGCGGCGGGACGAGGGCTCCGGGGAGCGGGAGGCGTCCTTGGGTCGTTTCCCGGTGGGGGAGCGGTCCGCGTGACCGCCGGCCGTCCGGATCGTGGGCATGTCGTCCTCACCTCTTCACCGTTGCCGGCTAAGGCCGGACGGCTCACCGATTCGTGACCCCTTCGGCTGACACCGGCGGCATCGCGGATGGAGGCGACCACCGCCCCAGGTCCTTGGTGCGGCACTCAGGGCCCGGGCCGGGCCCGTTCTGAGACCGCTCTCCTACCTGGTCTGGTCGGTCGGCCGGACGAGGATCTCGTTGGCGGCGACGCGGCCCCCTCCGCCGAGAAGGCCAGCGCTGTCGCCTCGCCGATGCCCGAGGACGCTCCAGTGACGAGGCCGACCCTGCCGTTGAACATGCGGTGCACTTTCAGCCTTCCCGTGGGTTCGCGGCGGCCGCCGGAGCACAGACCCGCCGCGCCCCGGGTGGCGCCCGGTCGCCAGCTAAGACAAGCGACCCGTCCTGGCTGTGACAGCCCCATCGAAAGTGCGTGTTAACCCTCGTCGGCGCTGAGCCTGTCACGGATCAGGGGGCTGTCCGGTCTATCCAGGGGACCGATGCCGCCATTCCACGTAAGGAGAGCAAGACGTGCCATTCTCAACTGAGGGCGACGAACTCAGCTTCGAGCAGGACATCAGGCCCCTGTTCCGGACGAAGGACCGGGCCGCGATGCTGACCCGATTCGACCTGTTCGATCATGCTGACGTCTCCGAGCACGCCGACGCCATCATCGGTTCCCTGCTGAGTGGGCGAATGCCGTGCGACGGCGCATGGCCCGAGGCGGACCTGGAAAAGCTCCAGCGGTGGATCGACATCGGCAAACCGGCTTAAGGGACGGCAGCGCGACGGGGGCTCCGCCCATGACCGGCAGCGGCGGGTTGTGGGCGGACGGCCCCCGCCCGGCCTTGGTGCGGCCATCCAACGGGGTGGCGGGGCGCGACGGTCAGGTGACGACCGTCGCGGCGGTGATCTTGGCGGGGTTCATC